>CAMWLB010000013.1 GCA_947174985.1 uncultured Lachnospiraceae bacterium
CAGTAAAAGGGCGGGTTGATGAAAGCGTCCTCCGACTTTCCCAAAAGCTCTTTCACCACCTCACGGATTCCCGCAAAATCAGACCTGTCCATAAAATTTAATTTCTGCAATATCTTCCTGCATACCGCCTGCTCTTCAAAAATGCTGTCATCCGAAATATAAGCCATACCGGCATCTCTTCGTTCGTTGTTTGTCATATCCCCGTTTTCCTCCGCAATCCTTTTGGTCCATCCTCATCATTTTCTGCCATTTGCAGCCCTTTTCCACGCAGTCCATAAAAGGGGCAGATGCTCTGCCCCTCCCCTTCCTGTCTATCAAAGTGAAGCCACATCCACAAGCGTCAGTTCCCCACCGGCAGTTTCCATGCTGGTGACGAGCGCCCGCGCCGTATCCATCGCCGTAATACAGTATACGCCGGTCTCAATCGAAGTACGCCTGATTAGGAAGCCGTCCCTCGACTTGTCACGCCCCTGTGTGGGTGTATCGATGACAAGGTCTATCTTATGTCCCAATATCAAGTCCATCACCGTAGGCGACTCCTGCGAAATCTTGTTGACCTTACGTGCCTTGACGCCTGCCTCGTTCAATGCCGCGGCAGTGCTTCTTGTGGCATAAATCGTATAGCCCAGCTTTTCAAACCGGCGTCCGATTTCAATCGCCTCTCCCTTATCCGCATCCTTTACCGTGATAATCATCTGCTTATGCTTGGGAAGCACAACGCCCGCTCCCAGAAATGCCTTGTAGAGCGCCTCGTTAAAGTCCTTGGCAATGCCGAGGCACTCGCCCGTAGACTTCATTTCCGGTCCTAAACTGATTTCCGCGCCACGTATTTTTTCAAAGGAGAATACCGGCATCTTGATGGCAAAATAGTCCGCCTCAGGCTGCAGCCCGGGCTCGTATCCCAACTCGCGTATGGTCTTTCCAATGATAACCTCCGTAGCCAAATCCACAATCGGAATCCCCGTCACCTTGCTGATATACGGCACGGTTCTGGAAGAACGGGGATTGACCTCAATGACATATACCTCCGTCCCAATCGCAATAAACTGGATATTGATAAGGCCTTTCACATGCAGCGCAGCCGCAAGCCTGCGGGTATACTCCGCAATCTTTTCCTTTACTTCGCCGTCTATGGTGGGCGCCGGATACACGGATATGGAGTCGCCGGAATGAATACCTGTCCTCTCAATATGCTCCATAATACCGGGAATCAGGATATCGGTGCCGTCGCATACGGCGTCAACCTCTATCTCTTTGCCCTGCAGATATTTATCCACAAGGATGGGGTGATCCTGCGCGATTCGGTTGATGATTTCCATAAACACTTCAATTTCTTCGTCCGAGGTAGCTATCTGCATACCCTGTCCGCCCAGTACATAGGAGGGTCTTACTAAAACAGGATAGCCCAGACGGTTGGCAACCTCTTTTGCCTCTTCTGCGGTATAAACCGTGCCGCCTGCCGCACGGGGAATCCCCGTCTGCTGCAGGATTTCGTCAAAGAGCTCTCTGTCCTCCGCAGCGTCCACATCCTCCGCCTTGGTTCCTAAGATGGGCACTCCCATCTTCATCAGGCTCTCCGTCAGCTTGATGGCAGTCTGTCCGCCAAACTGTACCACCGCGCCGTCCGGCTTTTCAATATTTACAATATTTTCCACATCCTCCGGTGTCAGAGGTTCAAAATACAGCTTGTCCGCAATGTCAAAGTCCGTACTCACCGTCTCCGGATTGTTGTTGATAATGATGGTTTCGTAACCGGCCTTTGAGAACGCCCATGTAGCATGTACGGAACAGTAATCAAACTCAATTCCCTGCCCGATACGAATCGGACCGGAGCCTAATACCAGTACTTTCTTTTTGTCGCGCCTAGGATAAGCCTCGCTCTCCCCGCCAAAGACGGAGTAATAGTAGGGCGTGCTTGCCGCAAATTCTGCCGCACAGGTATCCACGATTTTAAACACGGCAGTGATGCCGTTTTCATAACGCATAGCCTTGATATCGCTCTCTGCCATGCCCGTCAGCCTGCTGATAACATTGTCCGGAAACTCTATCCGCTTTGCTTCCCGTAAAAGCTCCGGCGTCAGGGGGCCTTTCTTTAAAGCTTCCTCCATCTCCACAAGGATTGCCAGCTTATCGATAAACCAGATATCAATCATGGTGATTGCATGAATTTCTTCGTAGCTAAGCCCCTTCCTGATTGCCTCTGCAATCACCCAGATTCTCTGGTCGTCCACGATTTTCAGCCTGTCCTTCAGTTCGTCTGCGCTAAGCTGTGAAAAATCATAACTGAGCAGGCAGTCCACATGCTGCTCCAGGGAGCGGATTGCCTTCATCAGCGCGCCTTCAAAGTTCGTGCAGATACTCATTACCTCACCGGTCGCCTTCATCTGCGTCGTCAGCGTCCGCTTCGCCGAGATAAATTTGTCAAAAGGAAGCCTCGGCATCTTTACCACACAGTAATCCAGCGCCGGTTCAAAGCTGGCGTAGGTCTTGCCCGTAATCGCATTCTTGATTTCGTCCAGTGTATATCCCAGCGCAATCTTCGCCGCCACCTTTGCAATCGGGTAGCCTGTCGCCTTGCTCGCCAGCGCGGAGGAACGGCTCACTCTGGGATTTACCTCAATCACACAGTATTCAAAGCTGGTGGGGTGAAGGGCAAACTGCACATTACATCCGCCGGTAATCCCCAGCTCATTGATAATATTGAGCGCCGAGCTTCTAAGCATCTGGTACTCTTTATCGCTGAGCGTCTGGGAAGGCGCCACCACGATGCTGTCGCCGGTATGCACGCCGACAGGGTCTATGTTTTCCATGTTACACACGGTAATGCAGTTGCCCGCACTGTCGCGCATAACCTCATACTCAATCTCTTTCCAGCCGGCAATGCAGCGCTCCACAAGCACTTGTCCCACTCTGGAAAGCCGCAGTCCGTTTTCCAGAATCTCCACAAGCTCCGTCTGGTTGTGTGCAATACCACCGCCGGAACCGCCCAGCGTATAGGCAGGGCGAAGTACCACCGGATAGCCGATTTTGCCCACAAATGCAATACCGTCCTCTACATTTTCCACCACTTCGGAAGCCGCGCAGGGCTCGCCGATGCGCTCCATCAAATCCTTAAACTCCTGCCTCCCCTCCGCGTTGCGGATAGTTGCCGCAGTCGTTCCCAGAAGCCGTACATTATGGCTCTTTAAAAAGCCCGACTCCTCCAACTCCATGCCAAGATTAAGACCTGCCTGCCCGCCAAGGGTCGGCAGTATGGAGTCCGGTTTTTCTTTTTCAATAATCTGCTCCAGCACCTTTATGGTGAGCGGCTCAATATAGACCTTGTCCGCAATGTCCTTGTCCGTCATAATCGTTGCCGGATTGGAATTGACCAGAATAACCTCGACGCCCTCCTCCTTTAAGGAGCGGCATGCCTGTGTACCCGCGTAGTCGAACTCAGCCGCCTGACCGATGACGATAGGACCCGAGCCGATTACCATGACTCTTTTCACATTGGAATTTTTAGGCATTTGCTTTTCCCTCCTTCGTTCCCGGATAGTCCTTCATCATCTGAATAAAACGGTCAAACAGGTATCCTGAATCCTGCGGACCCGGGCAGGCCTCCGGATGGAACTGTACCGTAAAGATATGTTTGCCTGTATAAGAAAGTCCTTCGTTGGTGCTGTCGTTTACATTGATAAACGCCGGTACTGCTACTTTAGAATCCAGCTTGTCCGTATCCACCACGTAGCCGTGGTTCTGGGCAGAAATATAGACCCGTCCCGTCGCCAAATCCTTCACCGGATGGTTGCCTCCCCTGTGCCCGTATTTTAATTTGTATGTGTCTGCTCCCGTGGCAAGCGCCATAAGCTGATGTCCCAGGCAGATGGCAAAGATGGGAATATCCGTGTCATACAGCTTTTTAATCTCTGCAATAATATCCACGCATTCCTTCGGGTCGCCGGGGCCATTGCTCAGCATAATGCCGTCAGGCGCATCCTGTATGATTTCCTCCGCCTTTGTGAGCGCGGGATAAACCGTTACCTCACAGCCGCGTTGCGCAAGGGAATGTGCAATATTTCCCTTTGCACCAAAATCTAAAAGCGCTACCTTTAAGCCCATTCCATTTAATTCCTTTACCATGGAAGGACGCATCTCCCTTTTGCCTGCCGCATAAGCTTCGCTGTCAAATGTGGCAGAACCGGAAAGTGGTCCGTTGTCCGCAAGCGTTCTGCTGGGTGAAAGGCTGTATTTTTCCTGACAGGATACCCTCTCCACCACTTTTCCGGTCGTATATGCCTTAAGCTTCGGTATTATCTCATCTATATCAAAGTCCGCATCGGTGGTAATCATGCCGTTCATAGTACCCTTTTCCCGAAGGATACGGGTCAGCGCTCTTGTGTCGATTCCCGCAATGCCGGGTACGCCGTTTTCCGAAAGAAACTGCTGTATACTCAAATCGCTTCTGAAGTTGCTCGGCACTCTGGAAAGCTCCCTCACGATAAAGCCGTCCGGCCACGGTTTCAGGGATTCCATATCCTCCCTGCACACGCCATAGTTGCCGATAAGGGGATAGGTCATGCAGACCGCCTGCCCCGCGTAGGACGGGTCGGTCAGAACCTCCAGATAACCTGCCATAGAGGTGTTGAAAACAATCTCACTGATAACGGATTTGTCGGCACCAATATGGGTTCCCTCAAATACAGTGCCGTCCTCTAAAATTAAAAACGCTTTCATCCTTTTCCTTTCCATGCGCATCACAGACCTGCCGCGATACTGCACTCATCTGCGGTATTTTTGCGTAATCGGTTTATTATAGCACAAAAGCAGATGCCGTTCAACGGCGGAAATCGAAAAATAAAATTACATTCTGAAATAGTCCGCTATCCTGTAGGGTCCTTCCATCACTTCCCTTCCCACATACAGGGCATTGTTTTTTCCCACTTCTGTACGCCACCTTACCAATGTAATATAGCCTCCTTCAATCTCCAGCGCCGTTATACTGCGGGGATGCACACAGCTTCCATCGTTTGCATACAGGGAATCCCCGGGTTTTGGAAGCACGGGTCTGTGTGTATGTCCCGCCACTAAAAGGACGCCGTTCTCCTCCGCCCATGATGCAAGCCTCTTTTCGGTCTTTTTCTTTCTCCTGTAATTCTTGGCAGCGCTGGTAGGGTCCTGTACGCCCCACAGTTCGAACTTGCGCCAGACATGCCGCACCAGAAAGCGGGTAAGCCGCCAGAACGTATCGTTCATCAAATCTCCCTGATGCCCATGTACCAGAAAAATCCTGCTGCCGGTTGCCGCTTCTTCAAGGATAAGCCCCTCCCTTGCCGTAAGACGCGGAAACAGTTCCTGGTAACAATCTTTATTTTCACAATAATAATGTGTATAATACCGATCCATGAACCTGGGCTGTTCCTTTTTCCTGTCATGGTTTCCGTAGAGCATGATAAAACGTCCCTGCCGGTAAAAATGCGAAAGTATTTCAAAGATATCATCATGCATCCGAATAACAGGCTCTATCTTCCTGTTTTCCCAAAGCTCGTCTCCATCCCCAAGCTCCACATAGGTAAATTGCCTTCTGTTATAAAAGGACAGTGCCGCTGCTGCCAGATTCTGGTTATACAGAAAATTGTCGCCGTGGTTTCCCACGCCACGGTGACAATCACTCATCAGTACAATTCTGCTGTTTGCGCCGATACAGATTTTGTCTGCTTCAAGGTACAGCGCATCCAGACGGCTTTTCGTGCTCACGCCCGTCTTCTCCTGCATTTTTTCTTACGGGGTATCCGGCTGAGCCTGCCCAGCAGGCGGTACAGCCCCGGAAAGCACATGCCAAGATAATCCACTCTGTCTATCGTGCGTACAAAGCAGCCGGTTACGCGGCGGTACCGCCTGCAGTTTCTTTTGTTCTTCCACTGTACCCACCATACCCGCAGTCTCCAGTGCTTCGGGCCTGCATAGCAGGGCTTTGTAAAGCTGAACCGCACGCGGCCGCCATTTAAGCAGATATTTTCTTTCTTGTATCCGGCGCGCAAAAGCGCCTCATAAAAGGCATTCCGCATCTGGCAGTCCCTGAAGGTGATGGAAACCTCCATGCCAAGCTCTTCTTTTTTGGAAAACTCACCCAGCACAAAACCGGTAAGCCACCAGTGCCTCTCCTCACGCATTACCAAAATCCGCCCTTTTTTCCTCAGTACAAAGCGCATTTGCAGCATTTCCTCATCTGAAGCACAGCGGTAAAAAAGCCGCTCTGGATGCTCGCCACCCGCTTCATCCGAAACATAAAAACCGATTTCGGCTCCTGTTGACATGCCGTACTGCCCTTTCCAGAGCTCTAACAAGTAGCTTTTTTGATTATAGGAAAAATATATGGGTTCACAGTCAAACACCATTCCTATGCTGATGGCATGATCATCGTAAATTTTCCCGTATCCCATCTCCCGCTGCCAGGCATCCTTTGTAGAATAGAAAATGTCCTGACAGATATCATATTGAAAGCCGAAAGTTCCGACTGCCCTGTTCAAATCCCGGCACTTTTCTTCGTCGCAGCGCCGCCTTACCTTACGTCTGGCGCGACTCCTCCATGCAAATGCACATATCGCAAACAGTATCAGCAGTACTGCTAAAATACCCGCCGCAATATACAAATATTTCATGGTATCTTCTCCATTTTATCTTTTACTATAGTATATTCAAGTTTGCGTGAGCTGTTTACGATTTTCGACAGGATTTTTAACAGAGAAAATCATAATAAAGGGATGCTAGTCACGCCGCCGGAGGGCTATCTGCCTGTTCAGACTCACTCTCGTTCGGATAAAAACGCAACGGTACGTAAGGCGCCACAATACGGCGCCTAAATACCAGCGTTTTTATACGGTCTGTACAGGCAGATAGCCCTCCAGCGGCTGGATATTGCAAGTGTCAGATTAGATTTTTTTGTTGCAACGTATTTAATGTTATGATATTATGATTATGGCTGTTTTAACAGTCAGGTGCCACTAAGATAGTATGGTTAGCGGTTATGCCCTCACCAGAGGGACTGTGACCCTCTGTTTACATATAGACCATTTGTACATCATGATGGATACTATGACAGGAGGGTGATGCTTATGATAACATTAGAAGGTCTGATTGCTGTGATTAGTCTTGTTCTTACAGCTTTTGGATTAGGTTATTCTATAGGCTGTAAAGATTCACAAAAATAAACCGCTGGTCCTGACAAGATAGCGGTTTATTTTTACAAACAACTATTTTGATTAGGCATAACCGCTACTGCGGTGGCACCTTTTACTTATATGTATCATAGCAGATAATTGGTATATTGTCAAATAATTTTCATAACGTCGAATCGATTTTTCGTATTTCCTCCATCATCAAGTCGATATCTGGGTTTATGCTCAATTGATGCCTTTCCTAAAAATTCAAAGAATTTTCCACCTATCCTCTATTCTGTCTACCGACAAACCCCGGCAAAAACGGTATCCTATGAACATATGAACCGATAAATGGAGGAAATACTATGCTGAAGCAAATCAATTTTGAACATGTTCATCTTTTGCCCGGTCTTTTTTGGGAACGCGCCGAGGTCAACAGAAGCTATCTGATGGAACTGGACAACCAGGGGCTTCTCCAAAATTTCTATCTGGAGGCGGGTATCGTCATGCCGGGGCTTCAGGTTCTCGAAGACCCAGCCTCAGCCAAAATGCACTGGGGCTGGGAAGCGCCGACCTGCCAGCTCAGAGGACATTTCCTTGGGCACTGGCTCTCTGCTGCCTCCATGTTTGTCGCCACAAACAAGGACAGGGAACTGAAAGCAAAGCTCGATGTCATCATTGACGAGCTTGACCGCTGCCGCGTGCTGAACGGCGGAAAATGGATTGGTCCTATTCCCGAAAAATATTTTAAAATGCTGGAAAACAACATATATGTGTGGTCTCCCCAGTATGTCATGCACAAAACGCTCCTTGGGCTTCTCCATGCATATATGTACGCCAAAAACGAAACCGCCCTGCAAATCCTTGGGGCTGCAGCTGACTGGTATATGGATTGGACCGGCTCCATGGCAGAAAAAAATCCCCACGCCGTTTACAGCGGCGAAGAAGGCGGTATGCTCGAGGTATGGGCAAGTCTTTACGCCATCACAAAAGAAGAAAAGTATCTGACGCTTGCCGAACGTTACAGCCACCCTTCCCTTTTTCAAAAACTGGAGGACGGAATCGACGCGCTTACAGGCTGCCACGCGAATGCAAGTATCCCATGGGCGCATGGTGCCGCCAAAATGTACGAAGCAACTGGCGACGCCAAGTGGCTTTCTCTGACTGAAAGATTCTGGCAGTGCGCGGTGAATGACAGGGAATCCTATTGCACAGGCGGACAAAATGCCGGCGAATTCTGGGTAGCGCCCCATCTTCTCGGACAGTTTATGGGAGAACGGAATCAGGAGTTTTGCACGGTATACAATATGGTTCGTCTTGCGGACTACCTCTACCGTTTTACAGGCGAAGCCGTTTACGCCGCATATATTGAGAAAAATCTCTATAACGGTTTCCTTGCCCAGCAGAACAAGCATACCGGAATGCCCACTTATTTCCTGCCCATGAAACCAGGAAGCAAAAAGAAATGGGGCAGCAAAACTCACGATTTCTGGTGCTGCCACGGTACCATGGTGCAGTCGCAGACATTATATCCGGCACTCTGCTACTACGAGGACAGCACGACCAACCGCCTTGTGGTCGGCCAGTATATTCCTTCCGCATACCGCCGCAGTGACAATGTGACTGTTACACAGAGCGTCGATATGAAATATTACAATGACGGTGCGTTTTTTGACGAACATGACGACAGCAGAATGTCCCGCTGGTTCCTGAAATTTACCGTGAAAGCCAATACGCCCGAAACATTTACCTTGTCGTTCCGTATTCCTGATTGGACGAAACACAGTCCTGTCGTCATCCTAAACGGTGAAGAATTGCAAAACATATCGGTTCACAATGGCTATCTGGATATTGAAAGGGAATGGTCGGATGATGTGATAAGCCTTTATTTTGCGGCTTCTCTCACTACAGAAACGCTTCCCGATATGCCAAACAGGACGGCGTTTATGGAAGGCCCCATCGTGCTTGCAGGGCTTTGTGACAAGGACTGCGGTATTGTCATGGATAACGACAATCCCGAAAGCGCGCTGACTTATGTTACGGAGCATACCTACGATACCTTCCCGTGGCAGCAGAGCACATATTGCACCGCGGGTCAGGCGGAACATATCACCTTTGTTCCGCTCTACCATATTACAGACGAACCGTACACAATCTATTTCACCAGAAAGCCTAGTTGATATATTTCTTACAAAAAGCCTTCTTGTATTGTGTCGGAGTCATTCCCTCCGACTGTCTGAAAACCTTCATAAAATATTTTTCATCAGAGAAACCGCAGGCATATGCGGTTTCTTTAATTGACAATTCATAATTGAGCAATAACGTTTTGGCAGATTTGACACGTATCCCGTTTGTGTAGCGCACGATGGAAACGCCTGCTGCCTTTTTAAAAAGTGAGGACAGATAGTCTGCCTGATAACCGAATTTACCGGCAAGTCCGGAAACGGTAAACGGCTGATAATAGTTTTCCTTAATCCATTCCATGACGGATACGACGACAGCGGGAAACTGATGGCTTCCATTTTGCAGGCTCTGCCTGTACTCCCTTGACAGCTCCATGACCAGCAGGCTCAAAGCATAATGCAGCATATTGTCAGCAAGCGGCTTTTCTTCCAGTGACAAATCCAGAAGCTGATGAAACAAAAGGGAAACTCTGCCTGACACGGACACCGAACCATATTCCGGAAACATATAGGCTGCGCTTTCATCGTCTGAACCCATTCCACAACTGCCATCAGACGAAAAATGCACCCACAGATAGGAAAGCCTGCCCGTTGACGCCCGATGTCCGAAATGCTCCGCTCCCGCTTTTAGCAGGATATACTGTCCCGCAGAAACCGTGTACGGATTGCCATCCGATGTTATATACAGCGTGCCTTCTGTCACCACAATCAGGACATGTGACGCAAAACAGCGGCGATGATGCCAAAATCCATCTAAGCTGATGAGCTGTCCGCAAACTTCATAAGTAAGCGGAAATAAAGTTTTCTTATCCATCCTATCAAACCCGTTCCTTGTGTAGATTTATCACCGCCATTATAAGCTATTTTCCATAGGAACACAATTCTGAAAAAGTTTTGCTTTTCCTATTGACATTTCTTTTTAAATTGTATATATTGTACTTATCGAACAAGTACGCTATATACAGAAAGTGCAGTAATTATGGAAATCATCATAAGCAACAGCAGCGACAAACCAATTTACGAACAAATCTGCATACAGATAAAAAGCCTTATTATGGACGGAACCTTAGCTGTCGGAGAAGCCCTTCCGTCCATGCGGGCGCTGGCAAAAGATCTTCATCTCAGCGTGATTACTGTCCAGCGCGCCTACGAGGATTTGACGAGAGACGGTTTTATAGAGACCGTATCCGGAAAAGGCAGCTTTGTCGCCGCACAGAACAGGGAATTTATTCAGGAGGAACAGCTCAGGATAGCGGAGGCGCTTTTGCAGCAAGCGGCCGAAATCGGCAGGACGCATGGCATCAGCTATGAGCGGCTGTCTTCTATTCTGCAATTATTTTATGAGGAATAAGGCACAGACTACTCTGCGCGACTCGTAAAACTAAGTTATTTAACTATGATTAAAAATAAAAAACGGAGGGTATAGAAGAAATGGCGGAAGAAAACAGCATTTTCGTACATGATTTATGCAAACATTTTGACGGTTTTGCTTTGAACCATGTTTCATTTCGGGTTCCTAAAGGAAGAATCGTCGGCTTTATCGGAGAAAATGGGGCAGGCAAAAGTACCACTATCAATCTGATACTTAATGAATTAAAAAAGGATGGTGGAGAGATACAGCTCTTTGGAAGGGAGAACACCGCTTCTTCCGTCAAAGAAAACATCGGTGTCGTTTTTGATGAGTGCAATTTTCATGATGTGTTTACGGCTCTTGATATCGAAAAAGTTTTGTCCGGTGTATATAAATCATGGGACGGCAATCTTTACCGCCAGTACCTTGAGAAATTCCAGATTCCTTTAAAGAAGCCAATCGGCGCCTTTTCCAAGGGAATGAAAATGAAGCTGTCCATTATCTGCGCCATGGCACACAAACCAAAACTCCTTATTTTAGATGAGGCGACAACAGGGCTCGATCCTGTCGTCCGCGATGAAATTTTAGACCTATTTCTGGAATTTATACAAGATGAAGACTGTTCCATCTTCTTCTCCTCGCATATTACGTCGGATATCCAGAAAATTGCCGACTATGTGATTCTCATTCATCAGGGAAAAATTGTTTTCGAAGAACAAAAGGACGATTTGATCAACCATTACGGCATAGCAAAATGCGGAAAAGAAAAATTCGCTTCCATCTCCCCTGAAGACTATATTGTGCACAGAGAGGGCAGCCTCAGTATAGAATGTCTTGTCCGCGACAAGGAAGCCATGCGGCGCAAATATGCAGATATCGTAATTGATCATGCAACATTGGAAGATATTATGCTGTTTTACATCAAAGGAGGTGCAACATGCGGGGACTGATTTATAAGGATATTACCGTTTTCTTTAGAAGTATTGACAAAAGACTGATACTCATTGCTGCGGCAGCAGTGATATTACTCATGTGCAATGCGGGCTGCTATGCCGGTCTGTTTGCTTCCATTATGCTTGCCATGACTGTCGGTATGCAGAATGTGATGAGTTTTGCCAGCGACGAAAAAGCAGACTGGAAAAAATACCAACAGGCGATGCCGGTAAAGGGGATTTCTGTTGTGGCAAGCAGATACATTTCTGTTATCTGTACTTTGGCAGTCAGCCTTTTGGGAAGCCTCCTGTTCAATCTCTTGTCCAGTATTATTTTCCGATACTTTGATTTTACTGTTTGGGGACTTGGCCTTGCCGCTGCGTTTATCATTCCACTGCTTTGGACTGGTATCTGCCTGCCTTTTACCTACTGGTTTGGCTTTCACGCCGCGCAGTCAATGGGACTGCTCGCCATAATCCCTATGTTTTACTTGATAAAGTATTTTGAGGACGGCGCAGGATTCTCCGCTTTGGTTCGTTCCGCTTCTTCCTCTCTCCTGCTTGTAGGGATTTCCTCCATTCTCCTCTTTGGCATTTCCATGCTGATAAGCGTGATAGGCTATGAACGGAAAAAATAATTGACGCATTCCCCAAGACAGCATATGCAAAAGAGGAATTATGTGGTAAAATAAAAAAGTATAACAGCTGCGTACAAGCTGTATCAGCTAATCCAAAAAGAAAGAAGGTATTCTACATGAAACGTTTTGAAGGAAAGGTTGTACTTATCACTGGCGGTGGACAGGGCATCGGCAGGGGTGTTTCCAACGCATTTGCCGCTGAGGGAGCTAACCTGATTATCACAGGCCGCACTCTGTCGAAGCTGGAAAAAGCAAAAGATGAAATTGAAAAGGAATATGGCGTAACAGTCGTACCTATAACTGCTGACGGCGGTGACGAGGAGCAGGTAAAAAATGCCATTGAAACCGGCGTAAAGGCACTCGGACGTTTGGATGCTGTAGTCAACAACGCACAGAACTCCGCTTCCGGCGTCAATCTGATTGACCATACGAAGGAGGATTTTGACAAAGCGATCTATTCCGGTCTGTATGCTACCTTCTTCTACATGAAGCACGCATTCCCTTATCTGAAGGAAACCAAAGGCAGCGTAGTGAATTTTGCCTCCGGTGCCGGTCTTTTCGGAAAGCTCGGACAGTCCAGTTATGCCGCAGCAAAAGAAGGCATCCGTGGCATGTCAAGAGTTGCTGCAAGCGAATGGGGCCCCGACGGCGTTCGTGTCAACGTGGTATGCCCGCTCGCTATGTCCGAAGGGCTTGCACAGTGGAAAGAAGCATATCCTGATTTATATGAAAAAACCATTCAGAGCATCCCTCTTGGTCATTTTGCTGACCCGCAGCAGGATATCGGACGTGTCTGCGTATTCCTTGCAAGTGAAGAAGCAAGCTATGTGACCGGCGAGACCATCACCTTACAGGGTGGCAGCGGTCTTCGTCCGTAATTACTTTATCAACTGTCATACAAAAAGCTCCTTTCTACAGCGGTTTCCGAAACCGAAGCGCACCGTGAAAGGAGCTTTTATTATGAAAGCAGCGCTTTTCTTTTATTGCTTCTTGTTAATCTCTTCTGTAATATATTCTGCCGGTGCAGAGTCGATAATCACGTAGTCGATATTGCCGTCTAACATATCCTGTACGGCAAGCGAACCGGTTTTGTAGCCGACCACCTCGACGCCCAGGCCCTCAAAGCCCCAATCTTCGTCTCCCTCCGCATAAAACTGTCCTGTGGTTCCCGTCTGTACACCAACTTTTACACTGCTTCCCTTCTCCTTTAAAATCGCCTCGACAGACGCAGCCTCCAGACATGCATCAAACTCCATGTCGTCTGAGGTCACAATCAGCTTTTGTGCCGCAACATAATAGGGCGCAGAAAAACTGACATATTCCATTCTGTCCTCCCGCACTGTAAGCCCAGCCATTGCGATGTCGCACTTCTGCTGCCCTACTGCCAGACATACTTCATCAAAATCCATATTCTGAATCACCAGTTCCTTGCCCAGATATGCCGCAAGCTGAGCCGCAATTTCCATATCGATACCGTAATACTTATCGCCTTCCATGTACTCAAACGGTTCAAACTCTGCGTTGGTTGCCACCACAAGCTGGTCTTTGCTCTCATCGTAAACCGCCGAAGTCACTGCAACCGGCGTTCCGTCTCCAAAATAACGGTTGCAAATCTCATCAAAAGTACCAGTTGCTTTGATTTCCTCAATAAATTCATTGACCGACTCCAAAAGCTCTGGCTGTGTTTTGTCCACGCCAAACGCATACTCCTCGTTTGTGAGCCAAATTTCAATTACCTTCGCCGTCGTCTTTTTTTCACCGTCACCGCCGCAGCCGGCAAGCGCTGCTGCCATAATGACAGCCATTGCTACTGCTAAAAGCTTTTTCATGTTTCCTCCATTCCCAAATACACTATCCTTTTACACCTTATGTATACCAATATAAGTACTTGTATAATATACCATTTTACGGCGGTAAATGCAATATTTGATTGATTCTTTGTCGATTTTTCCGAAGCATGTTAATACTTCAGGAGACAACCTTTTCCGCTCTCTATCTATCCGCTGTGTCCACCTTTATAAATCCTACACTCTGCCCCGGTACATACAGCACGCCTTCTCTACTGCTTACCGGCTTACCCAATGAATAGATGATATCTCCTAACCGATATTCACAGGGACATGAGGATTCTTTTTCGGAAGGATTAAGCGCTGCCAGTATTTTTTCATCTCCGCTTGTGCGCAGATATACGAGCGGATATTTTTCCGGCTCACAATACACAAATCGAATCTCTCCAAATGCACACAAAGCAGGAAACGACTTACGAATTTCACACAATTTCCGGATTTCATTCCAAAGCGACCCCATATCGGCCATCCGCCCGGAAACTATGGGCGCATTTGCTGACAAATCCTGCCGTGTATAGAGTTTATCTGCTTCCGCCTCCGAAAATCCATAATTTTTCCCGTCATTCCACTGCATCGGTGTTCTGGCGCCGGTACGATCATAACCACCTTCAACAGACGGAATTTCCAAATGCTGCATTCCTATCTCATCCCCATAGTATAGGAACGGCGCACCGGGCATTGATAACAGAAAAGCAAATACAATCTTCAATTCTTCTTCATCCAGATATTTACGGATCCTCTCCATATCATGGTTGCCGGACGGAATGCAGATTAACCCTTTTCCATTGGTTAAAGCATAATTTTTGATATAGGTATCCACAAACGAGAAAGCATTTCCTTTCCCTTCCCTGCAAAAATACGGATGTTCACAGCGGAATAAATCCATATAATGAGAGGGACCATAATGGAGCAGAAAATCCATATGGAATCCTGCCATTAACGATTTATCCGGCTCACCCCATTCGGAAATCAACACAGCCTCAGGATATTTATCATCCAGGAAATTTCTGACATCCTGCCATAGCTTTATCGTTTCCACACTTTCATAATCGTTTTTTACCAAAGACCCCGCCATATCTACACGAAATCCATCACAGCCCTTAGAAATCCAAAAGTCCATAACATCCTTCATTGCCTGACGGGTTGCCAAAGCTTCCGGCGCATCTACCGCACTCTGCCATGGCTCGCTTGGATTGGCAAATCCATAATTCAGTGCCGGCTGATTGGAAAAGAAATTAACGGCAACACTTCCGTTTCTAGGGTACAATCCGCGCAGCGAACCGGAAATCCCCTCATAGTCTGCCGCATCTTTCCAAATTGAATCCGTCCAAATGTATCTGCCCCAGTATTGGTTCGGCTCACTTTTGCACGATTCCCGAAACCAAGGATGCTCCGTAGAAGTATGCCCCGGCACCAAATCAAGAATAACATGCATATTGCGCATATGGGCTTCCCTAAACAATTGTATCAAATCTTCGTTCGTTCCATAGCGCGGTGCCACCTGACAATAATCAGACACGTCGTACCCCGCATCACCAAATGGCGACAGATAACATGGGTTTAACCAAAGCGCATTACAGCCTAAATCATGGATATAATCCAATTTTTCGATAATACCGCAAATATCTCCTATCCCATCCCCATTACTGTCGTAAAAACTCTGCGGGTAGATTTCATAAAAAATACTTTGTTCCAGCCAGTGCTTCATATCCTGATTCCTCTCTTTCTTTTTCTTTTACAGATATCTCCGTGCAATTTCTAATTGCATTATATCCTGCAAAATACAGTAAATGTTGAAAAATATCCATACATTATGTTAAAATATCCACATCAAGATAGGAATAAAAAAGAAAAGAGCAGATATATGCAGCCGAACTTACAGGAAACAAGAACGCAGGGAACATTGATGCGCCCCTTAAAAATCTATCTGATGCAGGAGCCGGACGGAAAAATTGATGTTCCATACCATTGGCAGGAAAATACAGAAATTTTATGGATACAGCGGGGCGAATTACATCTGAAAATTCAGGAAAAAGACTATACCGGAAAAGCCGGAGACATTATTTATATCAACCCCAGAGAATTACATGGCATGCAGTCCCAAACACAAGACTGCACCTATCTGGCTTTTATCTTCCCGCTCTCATGGCTTCAATTCGCGCAGATGGATGAAGCGGCGGAAATGTATTTAAATCCTCTGGCAGAGGGAAACGCGCAAGTAATTACGCAGTTACCTTCAT
This sequence comes from uncultured Lachnospiraceae bacterium, assembly GCA_947174985.1. GTDB lineage: Bacteria > Bacillota > Clostridia > Lachnospirales > Lachnospiraceae > Acetatifactor. The sequence continues at coordinate 16,331 of CAMWLB010000013.1, forward strand.
CAGTCGCCGGACAGATGCGTATCATTTTTCAGGAAATTTATGACGATTATTGCAATAGCAGCGGAAACTGGCTTATGATTAAGGCAAATCTCCTGCGTTTTTATGCCGGCCTGTTCCAAAACAATTTAATCATCCACAGGCAGCAGGAAGATTCTGCTCAGATGCGCCTGCTTCTTAAGATTGCACGCTATATGCAGACACACTATCAAGAAAAGCTTTCTTTGGAAGAATTGGGCCAGGAGTTCCATATGTCACCCAAATATTTCAGCAGCTTTTTCCAAAAGCATTTTTCCAGAAATTTAACGGAATACGTAACTTCCATTCGCATAGAGTGTGCAAAAAAGATACTGGTCGAATCCGATGCTGACATGGAACTCGTCTCACAGCAGGCGGGCTTTTCTTCCAGCAGTTATTTCATCCGAATCTTTCGGAAATCCCTCGGTTTGACGCCGGGGCAATATCGTAAGAAGTATAAAAATAACAGCCAGCCGGAATACAGAATAAATTGAAAAAACCAATCATAATTTCTTTTCCATATATCCGCAGGTAAAGGGAAAAAAATCAAATTTCTGTGTTCCTGTATGCGTAAAACCAAAGCCTTCATACCAACTTCTAAGTACTTTATTTTCTTCTACAATTCCAATATTGATTTTATCACATCCCAATTCTTCTACTGTCTGAAATGCATGTGCCAACAGCCTTGCACCAATTCCCTTATGTCTGTATGCAGGCAGAACGCTCAAATTGTTTAACTCACAGGCGTGATTCTCCTGTAATAGCAGGGAATAATAACCGACCATATTTCCATGGTCATAAAATGCATACATCGGTCTGTTTTCTGACTCTAACTGCCAGTACAGCCTTTCTTCCGTTGTGGCAAATGCGGTGAATCTTGGCGCATTTTCTACCGTGAAACCAAATTCATCCGCCACTGTCTGAAAGCTTTCCTTTATAACATTCACACATTCCGGAATGTTTTCTTTTTTTACCACTTTAATATCGGTTATGGTAAAATCGTTTCTTTCTTTTTTCATAAGAATCTACCTCATTTTTTGACAACAGAACCAAACGCTCTTTCCCATTGCTTTATTTAACGATATCCCTTGTCAGGATTTTTTCTATCATGATATAATAAGCGTCAACAGAAAGCAAGCCTACAGGTTCCATAAATGGCAGATGGGAGCAAATATGACAGAATTAACCTCTATGATGAATATCGGCAAAGAAATGGAAAAAAAGCTAATCTAATATTGGCAAATGGTTTAAGCAGGCCGGTAAGTGCATCATGTGATGATTGGTCATGGGTGTCAGAATCATACCGCCTCTTGTCAGCCTCCCCCAATATACCAGCAGCCATACAGAACGGAAATCCGTCGTTACGCCGCCAGCTTCCAGTATCTTCATCACCCATGTTGCAGGCGCCATCGACTGTATCTGCTCCAATGTCAGTTTTTCCATAATACTGCGTGTATTCTTTCCAACTGCAATCATATAATCCCGAAGCGCTTCAACATGCATTTTTTTTCCAAATTCGACTGCTTCTTCAAATTCCAGCGCATTGCCCGTGTCGCTGATGGAAGCGCCTGTTTTTTTCTGCCATTCTTCGTTAAAAATCTGTTTCTGATCCGCCATCAGAATATTGCTGACCAAATCTTCGATGCGGTATGTGTGCCAGAACTGCCAGCACAGAGGAACCGTTTTTGTTCCTGCATAATGCAGGTCAGAGTCCCATTTTTCTCTTGGAACCAGCGCATTCTGATTGCCGGCCATCATGTAATCCAAAACATAATCTGCAATTGTCTTTTCGCTTCTGCCGGAGATTTCAGCAGGATGTACCATGGCATGAACCTCTAATACCAATTCTTTCATTTTTTCTAAGTCATTTCCCTCTAATACCTGTTTTAATTCTTCATATTTACTGTCAAATGCCGTGTATAATAGTTCTTTTGTCATAAAAATCCTCCTAAAATCTTTCTTTTAAAGATAATCCAGAATCAAATCTTTAATTTCCGGATAATCCTCCTCATAATTCACCATAACCTGAATCAGAAAATCAACCAAAGCATCACTTTTTTCAAGCCTTGTCAATTCCTTTACGATTGCGTAGCGTTCCCTGCAGTATGCATACTGTTGTAAAAAGAAGCCGGTAATTTCTAACAGGGAAGCATGCTTTAGCACAACAAGCGCCCTAATATAATGTAAGACCTCCCCTTCCTCGGGCACTTCTCGGCCGTCCAGAATGTCCCGCAGCCTTTGCTCCGTTATTTCTCCGACTAAGTCCAGGCTCGCCATTTCGTCAACCGTGGGATAGTATCCGGCAAGCTCCTTACCCTTTTCATCAGCCACAATGGTTCCATAGGCTGGAATGGATTTTAATATCTGCTGCATGGCGTCTGCACCAATTTTTTCATTGGGTTTTTGCAGAAAACATTCCAAATGATATGACTCACAGTTCCAGCAGAATTCGCCTGCCGAAACCGCCTTTGTCATCTCGCCGTTCTCCTCCCTATGCATCGTGCAATAAGCCGGTATGATAACCAGAGCAGGCACTTTTTGATGTAAATATGCTGCTGCCATCGCCTTGTGATGCCCGTCCAGCAGCGCTGTCATATAGCCGTCCATATAATACGCCAGTGCACGCCCCCGAGGTCTTTCCCTATAATCGGCAACTCTCTCCTGCCGCAGTTTCGCCTTCGGCTCCGTCGCAACCGTAAAATAAGGTCTGTTATTGCCCCACATAACACAATCATTTTTGTTCCAAATTCCATAATAGTAAATACAAGTTCCGGTCACATATTCTTCCTCATTCGGCACTTCGCAAAACAAATGTCCATGCCCGTCCGTGGGGCACAACTGCGTATCCACCACCACATAATAACCAGACTTTAACAGCCCCAATATGGGCTTGATTCCTTCCACCGCTTCCTCGAGTGATGAATCTTCATTTAACCGATTCTGCCCAAACTCCTGTGTCTGCTCCAAGCCATACCCGCTCTTCAATATTTTCTCGCAGGTGGGGCAGAAATACTCATCGCCCTGTAATTGCAGCAAGGGCTGTTCCTGAAGCATCAGAGTCAGGTAAGTCGCTTTTTCCGTCTCTCCATAAACCTCCCTGAGACAGCCCTTTCCATTCCTGACCTCCACCAGAACGCCCGCCGCATACCTCTCTGCTGATTTCTCCCAACTATCCTTTACCGTAACAGATGGCTGGCTAACCGCTGGTTTTTCTTCTGGTTTTTCCTGAGAGTCCTTTACCTCAACAGGCGGCAGCTCTTTCTTTCTCTTTCTGAATATGCCAAACAAATCATCACCTCCGCCGGAAATCGTTACGGCTATTGTAATACAAAACTATAATGATGTCCAACGACTCTTTTACTCTCTGTTTTCCATGCTCATCCTCGTACCGTTTGACTGATACTTCACCCGAAAATCAGCCCAGTCCTCTGCAGTCTGATTGTTTTGACATTTCCGGATTTATCCGTATCTTTATATATGTCCTCCCATTTTTACTGTCCATCGGTTGCTTTTTGGAGGAAACTGCTGATCTCACGGTAGGCGCTTATCTGCCTGTACTTCTCTGAATCCATGTCTGATGCCGG
>CAMWLB010000014.1 GCA_947174985.1 uncultured Lachnospiraceae bacterium
AAAATAGCGTCCTCCACAGCCACATCACCGCCGCCAACTACCGCCACGGTTTTGTTTTTAAAGAAAGCGCCGTCACAGGTTGCACAATAGGATACACCCATGCCCATAAATTCTTCTTCACCAAGAACCTCCAGATGCGCATGCTGCGCTCCCATCGCCAGTATCAAAGTTTTCGCCTCAAGGCTTCCTTCCGTGGTATGCACAATTTTTACCGCACCCTTATCTTCGATTCCGGTCACCTCAGCTTCTTTAAACTCCGCGCCCACCTTTTCCGCGTGCTCCCGGAATTTCATGCCCATATCAAAGCCGTTTATCCCCGGCAGTCCCAGATAGTTGTCCACCTCATAGGTATTGAGCACCTGTCCGCCGCTCATGGGATTTTTTTCAAGCACAAGCAGCTTAAGTCCCGCCCTCATCCCATACACGGCGGCTCCAAGCCCTGCCGGTCCGGAACCGATAATAATCAAATCATACATCTTTACCTCTTTTCTGTCCGTCCTCCATCAATCGCCGCTTCTGCCGCAAAGAGCGGACCCTTTCGATTAGTGTACCAATTTTTTGCTAAAAATACAACTGCCGCAGCTTTTTGACTCTACCACAGCATTTCACTCTAAGGCGCCACCCTGTTGATATCCCTCGGAAAAAGCGACGCATACCTGACATTTTCCAGCATAAGCAGACGGCTTGTGAAACGTTCCAGTCCAAGGCCCAAACCGCCATGCGGCGGGATTCCGTATTTGTGCAGCATCAGATAACTTTCAAACTGTTCCGGCTCCAGCCCAAAACGCTCCATCTTTGCAATTTGCTCCCGATAATCATGAATCCGCTGTCCGCCTGTCGTAATTTCCAGTCCGCGGAACAGCAAATCAAAACTTTCCGTTACCTTTTGATTATCCCCGCTTTCCATTGCGTAGAAAGGACGCTTTTCACTTGGATAACGGGTCACAAAAACAAATTCGCTCCCCGTCTCTTTTTGTATGAGTTCACAGAGCAGACGCTCCTCCTCCGGCTCAAAATCCTTTGCCTCATGTGACTGGCGGTGATAAACTTTTGCAACCATCTCCTTTGCCTCGTCAAAGGGAATTGCTGGAATATCACCGATAACCGGCAGTTTGACATGAAGCAGCCCCAGCTCGTTTTCATAATGGCCTTTCAGGTACTCCATGGAAAACCGAAGCATTTTTGTTTCCATCTGCATGATATCTTCAAAACTCTCGATGTACCCCATTTCAAAATCCACACCGGTATACTCGTTTAAATGCCTTTTTGTATCATGCTTTTCCGCGCGGAATACAGGCGCTATTTCAAACACACGCTCAAAGACGCCAACCATCATCTGCTTGTAAAACTGCGGACTCTGCGCAAGATACGCCTGTTTTCCAAAGTAGTCCAGTCTGAAAATATTGGCGCCGCCCTCCGCGCCCGCCTGCACAATCTTCGGCGTGTGGATTTCCGTAAAATGCTCCCCCATCAGAAATGTCCGGAAGGCATTGGCAATCCCTTCCTGCAATTTAAAAATAGCGCGCTGGCTGCTGTTCCGCAGCGTAACAGGGCGGTAGTCCAGCAGATTTTCAATCGAAGTGTCCACCAGCTTCTGATTGATGACAATCGGGCTCTCTTTATGCGGGACAGATAAAATTTCCGCATCCTTTAACCGCAAATCATATCCTGTTTTGGAACGTTCTTCCAAGACCACCTCCGCAGTCAGTATGACGCAGCTCTCCTCCTTCAAAATCTCCAGCGGGAAGCCGGCATATCTCTGCTCATAGACGCATTGCAGCACCTCCCGCCCCGTGCGCAGCAGCACAAAGGCAAAATCACTCATTTTCCTGATTTTGTAGATACTGCCGTGAAGCCTTACCGTTTCACCTGCATGTTTTCCAATTTCTTCCGCCGTAAGAGCCGCCGGAATCGTGATTCCTGTTATTTTTTTCATATTTAACCTCTTTTCTGCGCTGCTTTCTTGTACAAAGCCATATCCATACAAATTTGTGATTGCAGCGCAGACACAAACTTGCGGGTGAAAGATTTTTGGACGCAAAAAAACCACGCCGTAAACCATGTTACAATTTACCGGTGTGGTTCCATTTCCTACTCATCCGTTGGTCTGCCGCGGGCTCTTTTTCCACACAGGTACAACACTGAAAGCGCCTGTACCTGTGCCATGCACGAATACAAGCGCTATCTATCGTCGTCCCTGTGCGATTTCCGCATCTGCATCCGATACATAACAAGCCTCCTGTAAAAGCCGCTTATGGAAGCGGTTTTCTTATTGACGAAGTATAGCACAGCCCGCATGAGGTGTCAAATGAGAAAATTTTTCACAAAAAATTTTCTTATGGTATTTTTGCTGATATTTCACCGGACTGCTCTTGTTATGTTTGAAAGGGGGCCGCATATTAATATGCCCCCTTTCAAACACACAATTAATAATGATCGCAACAGCCGTGATTAACTTTTTCTATGCGCCACTCTGTCTCCATTTGCCAAAGCCCTGTCGAACATAGTCTCTTATATTTATGGTCTATGAAATATGAACGATTTCCAGTATAGCAAACGGGGGTTGCACAATATTCATTGCGGTCTAACACCTCTCCCCATTCAGAGCAAAGTGCATCTGCCTTAATTGGAAGAAGCCATATCGCAGCCAAAAACAGCAATACACCTACGGATAAATAATTTTTTTGTTTTCTCTTTTTCATTTTTCTTCTCCTTTGTTTATATATTTGCATTTATAAGATGCCTTAACTTAACAACTATATGACTCCTATCCCTTATTCATGTTTTTCAGCAAAATAAAAACGTCTATTTTCGCTGTCGGATATATAAATATTGCCCGCTGCATCAATATCCATATACATATATAGTTCTGTTGACGGCAATACAAAAAGTGTTTCAAAGACTTCGTCCTGCCTTGAAAAGCGGTTGACTGCACCTTTTCCGATAGACACCATGTAAATGTGGTCACCCCAATAGCAAAGTGCTGCCGGTGCGTATTTATCATCTATCTGCGCTATCGGCGCAAGTTTGCTTTCCGCAACCTCATACAACCTATTTTCCCCTGACTGTATTGCCATGGTATTTTCTTTAATTTCAAATTCAAAAATATTTGCAAAATACATACTTTTTTCTCCGGCACATAAGTAACCAACGACTTCTTCCCCGATTTTTTCCCACTCACCATTTTTATAAGCAAATACATATGCATCCATTACATCCGCAGAAATTGCTGATACGTAAACAATTCCTTCTGCATCAACAGCAATGCTTACATATCTGCCTAATCCCTGCTGCGCATACAAGGGATGTAAATAGTACATTTCCAGATACTGAAAATCAGACGTAAATTTTTGAACGCGGTTATTTTTACTATCCAACACATAAAAGCAACCGTCTGAAAAAGTAATATCCCTCGGTTCAGAGAAATTTCCTTCCTCCATTCCCAACGTTCCGAATGAATCCTCCTTGACAAAATCTTTGCCCAATTTTACAACACAGTTATTTGAGAGGTCACATACATATATACTTTCATTGTATATGCAGATACCCCCCGGCGCTTCAATGCCAAGTTCAGTCAAATCAAGCTCCTGTAAATCATATCCTCCCTGAATATCCGTGCTGAGTTTTAGAAAAATCGGCTCATTTTGTTTGCCGCAGGATGTCATCACCAAAGACGATATCAGACATAAGAGGATTATATAACTTGTCCTTCTTATATTTATTGTTTTTTGTTTATTCAAATTGCTTTCCCTCCCTATTCCGCCTATAAAAACATGTGATTTTTTGTTTTCCAATACAAATTTTGATATTTGCATTTATGGATACAGCATCGCCACTGCTATGATATCAAAAAGCCGTTATGTATTAATTTCATGCCAACTTTTTTCAATGCATACTTAATTATATGGACAGCAACCATTATCCGTTGTCTCCACTCTATATTCCATGTACGGGTTCCCAAGTTCATCTATGCACATCCTCTGGTATTCTCTTTGCACAAAATAAGTACGGTTCCCGGTATAGCAAATTGGTGTGGCACAATAGCTGGCAAACCTAGCTGTTCGAGACCATTCACTGCAATAAGCTTCCACCTTAATCGGAAGTATCCACAGCGTAGCCACTGCCATCAGTACCGCTACTGCCAAGTAACCTTTTTTGTTTCTTTTTCTTCTCATCTTTTTTCTCCTTTACTTGTATATTGACATTTATAAAATGCCTAAACCCAATAATTTCACTAGGTTTTTTACTGTTTTTCAGCCACATAAAAACAGCCGTTCTCACTATCGGAAATATACAGATTACCTTCTGCATCCACCTCCATATACATATATGGGCATGCCATCGGTAAGGCAAGAAGCGTATTAAAGGTTTCCTCCTGCGCTGAAAGCCGATTGACTGTCTTATATCCGAAAGATATCATATAAAAGCAGCCATCCTGATAGGCAAGTGCTGTCGGGGCATAACCGGCACGTATCTGTACCAGCGGCTTTAACTTTCCATTCTGAATCATGTACAAGCTATTTTCTCCTGAACCCATGCTTGTTTTCTTTTCTTCCACCTTAAACTCAAAAAGATTTGCAAAATAGATATTTCCTTCTCCGGCACACAAATAACCAACGGCTTCTTCTCCAAGCTTATCCCATGAACCATCTTCCCTACGGTATATATAAGCATCCCACACATCAGCAGCATTGGTAGATACATAAATAACGCCTTTTTTATCAACCGCAATGCTTATATACCGGCTAAATCCCATTTTAGAATGTAACGGTCCTAAATAATATTCTTCCAAATATCGAAAATCAGACGTAAATTTTTGAACTCTGTCATTCCCACTGTCCAAAACATAAAAGCAATCTCCTGCAAAAACAATATCCCTTGGTTCGGAAAAATTCCCTTCCTCCATTCCCAATGTACCGTATGCAGCCTCTTTGATCAAATCCTTATTCAGTTTTACAATGCAATTATTGGAAATATCACATACATATATGCTGTCATTATAAACACAAATACCGCCCGGCATCTTAATTCCTAGGGCAGCCAAATCAATTTCTTTCAAATCATAATCTCCCGAAATATCATAACCGCCGTCTGCATTTAAGAAATCTAAAAAAACAGGTGGTTCCTCCTTGCCACAGGAAGTAAGCAGCAATGCTGCTAATAAACACATGACAACCACACATCTTATTTTTTTCCTCTTTGTTGTTTTACACTTATTCAAATTCTCTCCTCCTTCAAGGTGACCGCTACATTCTTTGCCCTGACTTCATGCATGCCCAACAAAACAGACACTATGCTAAATAAAAATGCCACTGCAAACACAATCCCGATTCCTGCCGGATTCAGCCTAAGCTCTTCCTGATAAATTAAAATCTTTTTCAATGCAGGTGTAATCAGAATTCCAAGTATACCGCCCAGCAACAATACCGTAAAAATTTCCGCCATAGTCTCCATCCTGATTCTGCATATTGTAGAGCCATAAGCAGCCGAGACCGCAATCATATGCCGGCGCTTGTTTAAAAGCAGGAACATGGAACCCATGCAGCCCACACCTGAGAGAAGCAGGATGCTGATCGATGCAAACAGCCACCTGTCCATGTCATAATTGAAATCTTCCATCCTGCTTTTTAACCTCGCATATTCGTCATCCACACTGAAGTAAAAGCGATTATCTGCAGCATTTAGTTCCCGCAGCATTTGTGCGACAAGATCTTCTCTCCATTCATCGCCAAGATAACGTAAGAACAAAATACTCCTGAAATTAAGCTGTGCCGTATCCTGCTCCTGCAAATGTGCCATTGCACCGACAGGAAAAATGACAACCTTTTCCATATTGTTCCCTGTCGTATCATCTCCCTGCATAATTGTACTTTCTTCCAACGGCATGACAACCTTATAAGAATACGACTCACCATCTACGATAAGAGAATCACCTGCAATATATATTTCCCTCCCGATAAACATAATCTCTTCGCCTTCCGCAATGGCAGTTCCCGTTTCAGACAATTCCTGATAAGCGGTATTTCCCAGATACACAACGTCATCTTCACGGGAAAAGCCATAAAGATACACAAATAGATTTTCATTCATGAAATAGACCCATACCTCGTTAAATTGCTGTGACTTTGGAAAAAAGCTGTGATTCTGACATGATATAGCAAAAAGCATCGCCAAATCTTCTGTGTACCTTTCGTTTGCAGAAAACTGCCGATAAGTATCATAAGAAATACTATAATAATCATACATTTCTTCTTCGCTTCCGAAAGCCGCAAGCATTTGCTGCGTAATCGTGACAACTCCTTCCGCTTTTTTCTGTCTGCTTTCCTCCAAACGTTCTCTGCTTGTCATGACATAATTCATGCATGTAATAAAGAGACCCGCACCCAGCATAAAATTAGCAGCAATAAAAACATATATGGGCAGATTATAACGCAGATTGTGAAAAATTCTCTGCAATGAATATTTCATAACGACAACTCCTCCCTACCCTTTTAACAGCCGCGCGACATCTCGTTTTCCGTAACACACAAAAATTACAACACTGTCAATCAGAAAAACCAACACCATACCTGCCATACCGACCTGCAAAAGCGTCCTAAACTGCAGACCGCGTGCCATGGTTATCACGGCAGACACAGGTGAATAAAAGGGTAACGCCAGCAAGAGAGAAAAAAGCACAAGCATCAGGTTTCTGATAAGCGATTCTACCCATAGCATTTTCCTACTTGCTCCTAACGCAATACGGACTGCCATATCATACTTCTCTCTGGCAATCATACCGACAAAGAGAAACAGTATATTAATACCGGCAAATACAATCACCATCACAGCACGCTGTATGCGGTAACGGTTTACTGTCCATATGGAATCATAGTAAAATTCTTCCTCCTGCACGCCTGTCTGCGCCGTAATTAAATTTCCCATCTCGAGTGGAAACAATCCGGCCGCAATCTGTGTCGGCCTCGCTTCTGTTCCGCTATAAGCCAGAATACGGTACTGAATCCTTCCCCCAAGTTCAGAGGGCAGAGCAGAGACAGCCGCATAAGGAAGCAGTATGCCCCCATAGGTTCTCGGTGCACGCACGATACCCTTTACCCTATATGCAATGCCCGCGATTTCAACCATATCACCAGCCTCAAGACCACTTCTCGCCAATGTTCCGCCATACTCCAACAGACACACATTTTCCCCGCCTTCCGCATAGTCTTTCTCCGAAAAGACTGCCCCCTCCACAAGCTCATAACCGGCTAACGACAGATATTCCTCACTGATAGCACAGATACCGCTTGCATAAAACGCATCCTTTGCGCAGACTGTCAGCCCCTTGGAAAAAAAATAACCGGCAGTTTCAAATAGCCCCTCTTTAAGACAATTGTCGATTGCCGCAGCCATCTCTTCTTTATCCTTGTACTGCATCAAATATTCAATCACCGCTACATGGGGCGCATCTTCATACCGCGATACTTCCCCATCCCTTATCAGGTCATTGATATCATTGACTGCAAGCAAAGGAAAAAGAAATCCAAGTGCCAGCGCGATAAGTAGAATAAAACTGTTGTATTTATGGTAAATAATGTATTTCCATCCGTTTTGAACTAAAAAGATAATAACCATCCCTTCTTATTATATTGACATCCGAAAATGCCTAAACCCAATGAATATCATCGGGTTTTATACAATTTTCCCATCCGACATGCAGATTTTTCTGTCCGCCAAATCCGCCAGCTCTCTATCGTGTGTCACCATAATGATGGTAGTACCCTCTTCATTTAGTTCCCGTAAAAGCTTCATAATCACTCTGCCGTTTTCATAATCCAGATTGCCCGTAGGCTCATCCGCCAAGAGGGTCTGGGGATGGTTTGCCAGCGCACGGGCAATTGCCACCCGCTGCATCTCTCCGCCGGAAAGCTTCGTCGGATGCGCTTTGTATTTTTCGAAAAGACCCACCCTATCAAGCAGCGCCTTTGCCCGCTCCTTCCGCTCCTTTCCGCCGATACCGGCATACCCCAACGGCAATGCCACATTTTCCATAGCTGTCAGCTCCTTGGCCAGATGGAAAGACTGAAATACAAAGCCGATGTTGCGGTTCCGAAACTTTGCCAGTTCTCTTTCACTTAATCCCGATACAGGCGCATCATCATAATAATATTCCCCTTCCGTCTGCCTGTCCATTCCCCCCATAATATTTAAAAGCGTGCTTTTGCCGCATCCGGAGACTCCCGTTATGGCAACAAACTCTCCCTTTTCAACCTGCAGGGAAACTCCTTTCAGCGCCCTTGTCTGACTGCTTCCCTTCCCGTATTCTCTGACAATCTGCTCCATTCTGATTAACATGTCTATCCCTCCTCTTTCAGCGTCGCCACCACATTTTTTGCCTTAATTTCATAATTCCTGTAGCAGCGTCTCTATCGGAACCTCACCAATGATTCTGTATTCCTCTTCCGACTGAAAAACCAAAAAGGAGGGATACCATTCAACGCCGTAGACCAGCTTCAGCAGTGCATACTCGTCCCGCTCATGCGACGGATCCGTGTCATTGTATGTATATAGGTAATACAGGCTTCTTTTGTCCTTCCCGTCATCATTTTCAAGGATATCATCGGCTGCTGCACAGTCCGGACAGCCATCCATGCAGAAGTAAACTATCTGCTGCTTTTCAAAATCTGCAATCCCAAAGTATTCCATTAAATAGCGGTTTGCATTTATCCGAAGCTGTTCTTCCAGCCCTTCTTCGACTACCTGCATATACAGCTTCTCCATGCAGATTTTGATGTCCGAATTGTAGTATATGATGCTGCCCTGACTGTCAAGCAGGTACGCCGTCGGGGTCGGCGTGTTGATTGCAATGTTGTCGTTTATGCTGAAACAATTTTCGGACGCAATGCCATATTCTTCTATCAAGGACACCGGCATGGAATCACTCCACAAAAGCAGTACCTGCAGATTGTCCTCACCGAAGATACTCTGCAGCCTTCCCACAAAGCGCATTGCATCGCCGCAGCTTGAGCAGGATGGAGACAGATAGAATAAAACGGTGTTATGCTCCCCGTATTTGAATGCCGCTTCATTTCCGTCCGCATTTACTACCGGTATCGTATTAAAACTATCCCCATAACGCAAATCCTTTATGATTGTATCTGAGGTTGTCCTTATTTCTTTTGGTTCTTTTAGCTGGTTTCTCTGTAGAATGATAATGACAAATTCCAATATGACAAGAAACAGTAATAAAACTGTCAGAATATACAATGTTCGGTTTTTCCCCATTTGCAAATCTCCATTCCTGTTAATTCCTGATTTTTTTACACCCTATACAAGCAAACCATACACAATTATCTTACCTGTATGGTTTCAATTATACCATCAATCAGATTCATGTCAAGTTCCTAATCCATCTTGTAATCCCGCCTCCCCTATGCTACTATAAAACCATCTCGCAATCACCTCACAGAAAGGAACCCCTACATGAAAACAGTGCTTATCACCGGCGCGTCCCGAGGTATCGGCGCCGCCATAGCAAGAATCTTTGCCGAAAACGGCTATCATACCTTTATCACCTGTGCGCACAGCACGGAAGCACTTTTTACGCTGCAAAAGGAGCTGACAGACACGTTTGGCAGTCCCTGCACGGCGATTCCCTGCGACATGTCGGATTACGAAGCAGTGGAATGTCTTTTTGCACAACTTCCGCCCCTTGACGTGCTGATTAACAACGCAGGCAGGGCTTATTTCGGGCTTCTCTCCGAGATGTCCGTTGCGGACTGGCACAGCGTCATGGACACCAACCTGAGTGCCTGCTTCTACACCTGCAGGCTTGCCATCCCCGCCATGGTCCACAGAAAAAGCGGGCGCATCTTAAACATTTCCTCCGTCTGGGGGCAGACGGGCTCCTCCATGGAGACTGCCTACTGCGCCTCCAAGGGCGGGCTGAACGCCTTTACAAAAGCGCTCGCCAAAGAGCTTGCACCCAGCAACATACAGGTCAACGCTCTTGCGCCGGGTTTCATTGACACCGACATGAACCGCTGTCTTTCCGACGAAGATTGGAATGCCCTGATAACAGAAATACCTGCCGACAGAGCCGGAACCCCCAAAGAGGCTGCCGCACTCGCGTGGCAGGTAGTAAACGCTCCCGCTTATATGACGGGACAAATTATTGCCATGGACGGCGGCTGGATTTAAGCTTTGGCACACGCGCTACTCTTTTTCCTTCACCGCAGTCTTGCTGATATACGCCTTCTCAATTCTTCTGTCCTGTATATCCTCCACGTGGATATGCAGGCCGAAGCCATCCACATCGAAACTGACGCCGTCCTCGGGGATTGCCTGCAGAAGACTGATAATCAGACCGCCCACCGTGTCGTAGTCTTCTTCCTCCATGGAAAGCTCGACGCCAAGCTCTTCCGCCAAATCATCGATGGTGGTGTTGCCGGTCACTTTCCAGAGATTATCCTCAAGCTGTACAATTTCAGGCTCTTCCTCCGGATCAAACTCGTCATAAATATTGCCCACGATTTCCTCCACCAAATCCTCCATGGTGACGATACCCTCCAACGCACCATATTCATCTATGATGACCGCAATATGGATTTTCTTTCTCTGCATATCGGCAAACAACGTATCCGCGTGGATACTCTCCGGCACAAAATACGCCGGACGAAGAATATCCTTAATCTGCGGCTGCAGCCCCTTTCCTGCGGCAAGCAGAAAATCCCTTGCATACAAAATCCCGATAATATCGTCCAAATCCTCGTCATACACCGGATAACGGGAAAGGCCGCTCTCCTCTATCAGATTCAGAATCTCCTCATTCGTGTCTCTCAGGGAAATGGCAACCACATCGGTTCGCTGCGTCATCACCCTGCGCACACTTAAATCGTCAAAATCAAAAATATTCTGAATCCATTCCTTCTCGTTCTCGTCGATATTGCCCCTTTCCTCGCCGATATCCACCATCATTCTGATTTCTTCTTCGGTAATATTTTCCACCTCTGTCTCCGGCTTTATATGCAGGATGCGCAGCACCAGATTCGTGGAAAAAGAAAGAAAGCAAATCGCAGGCTTCATGACAAAGGCAATCGCCGCTATCACCCGATAAGAAAATTTTGCCACTCCATATGGCTTCTGCAGGGCAATCCGCTTCGGCACCAGTTCACCAAACACCAGTGTAAAATAAGCCAGTATCAAAGTAATCAGCACAATCGCAATGATGACCAGAGCCTCCTCGGAAATCACGGTAAAGCCCCAGTCCACATAAACCCACTTTACCAGATACCTTGAAAAATTCTTTGCTGCCAAAGCACTTCCCAGATATCCGGCAATCGTGATTCCGATTTGTATTGCAGATAAAAAGGCAGACGGTTCCTCCACCAGCTTTAAAAGCCTTGCCGCATGCTTATCTCCCTCATCCTCCATCTTGTGAAGCTTCGTCGTATTTAAAGAGACGACCGCCAGCTCCGTGCCGGCAAAAAAAGCGTTCACCAAAATCAAAACAACCTGTAATAGTAACTGTAAAATAATCGTACCCAAAATGAATTCTCCATTTCCGCATGTACTTCCGGTTCCTGTCTATAAAAACAGGATACACAAAAAGGCATAACCTGTCGTACTCTCGAACCACAGGCTACACCTATCTCTATTATGCTCTATGCAATTATCCGTATTATTTTCCGCGTCGCCGTCAGCGTCGTCCATTGCTGTTTCTTTCCTTTCACCAGTCTGAAAATTTTCTGTTCTTTATATTACCATACTCTATCCCTTTATGCAAGCCTGACTGTATGGTCAATGCCTACAGAGCAGATCACCGCCCCCGCATCCGTCTTCATCCCGTGCTTCTTATGAATCATTTCCATAATGGCATTTCGCCTTTCGGCGGACGTCACAATCGCAATAATCTCCTTTTCCGACTGTACCGAAATCCCGTAAAACTGCGCATCCTCCGGCCCTGCCCATCTTGCTCTGATAACGGTGCCGCCCCTCGCTCCGGCTTCTCTCGCCGTGTCCATCACAGCATCCGTATGTCCCTGGTTAACTGCTATCAAAATCAGGCTCTGACCTGTCTTTCCGCTCATCTCTACTCCTCCTGTTCCATTCTGCTGATTCAACAACACCGTCGCCACCAGACTGCTCAGCGCCGTAAGCGGCATGTCAAATACAAGCCCGTTGCCGTAAGCGGCTCCCTGCGACTCACTGTCCAGCTTATGCAGAAGCCGCGCCGCAGTTTCTTTTGCTGCATAGCTTATCAAGATATCCTTTTCTGCGGTTCCCACACCCAGTACGTCCAGTAAATCCGAGGATGCGGTTCCCCTGCCCATACACTGATAGCTGCAGAAAACGCCCTGCTCCGCATAAAGCTTTGCCAGCGCCTTTCCCTTGCCGCGCTCCGCAAAGGTCACAATCAGTTTTACACCTTTTTTTTCTGCCATGATTCCTCCGCTATTTTCTAATCAAAATACATCATACCGTCTTCCGCTCCCTGGAGCTGTATAATCAATCTGCGTTTTCTCATCCTTCTCTGTACGCCGTCCGCAAGTCCCATTATCTGAATGGTGAAAAGAGGCGTCATGGCCACCATCGCCACAATACCAAAAGCGTCCGTCAGCACATTTCCGCCCAACGCTTCACAGGCACCCATGGCAAGCGGCAAAAGAAAAGTCGTCGTCATCGGTCCGCTTGCGACGCCGCCGGAGTCAAACGCGATTCCAGTAAAAATCTGCGGTACAAAAAAAGTCATCACCAGCGAAATCAGATACCCGGGTATCAGAAACCACATGATATTCAGCCCTGTCAGAATCCGAAGCATGGCAATGCCTACCGAAAAAGCAATGCCGATGGACAGGCTGAAGCCAATAGACTTCTGGGTAATGGATCCGCTCGTCACATCCTCCACCTGCCTTGTCAGTACCTGCACAGCCGGCTCCGCCTTGACGATAAAGTAACCGATTACCATACCGATTGGAATTAATACCCACGGTGTCGCGCTGCCCGCCACCGCAGAGCCGATATACTGTCCCGCAGGCATAAAGCCCACATTGGCTCCGGTTAAAAACAGCACCAGCCCGATATAGCTGTATATCAGTCCCGAGACAATCTTGATAAGCTGTCTCTTGTGAAATCTCCTGAAAACACACTGAAAAATCAAAAATAATCCCGCAATCGGAACCAGCGCAACCGCAACCTCCTTTATATATGCCGGAAATGCTTGGGCAAATTCCACTGCAACCGCTCTTGTCGTCGCGAGCTCTGCAATGCTCACCGGCGTATATGCCGCGTCTTCGGGGTGATAGCAGATACCCAGAATAAGAACGGAAAGAACAGGCCCTATGCTGCAGATTGCCGTCAGACCAAAGCTGTCACCGCTGGAGTTCTTATCACTTCGCACGGAAGCCATACCAATACCAAGCGCCATGATAAAGGGCACCGTGATAGGTCCGGTGGTCACGCCTCCCGAGTCAAAGGAAACCGGTATAAAGTCCGCCGGTGCAAAACAAGTCAGAATAAATATAATGCCATAAAAGAAAACCAATATGTAGGAAATCGGAATTTTTAACAGGATACGAAGCTGCGCAATCACCAGAAAGCCGCCGACACCGAGAGCCACCGTCAAAATCAGAGTCAAATTCGGAATGGCCGGCACCTGCTGCGCAAGCACCTGCAAATCCGGCTCCGCAAGCGTAATTAAAATCCCCAGAACAAAACACACTGACAGCGGAATCACTATCTTTCTCGCCTTGGAGAGCTGTACGCCCACGCCCTCTCCCATCGGTATCATCGACATATCTACGCCCAGAGTAAAAAATCCCATACCGATAATCAGAAGCGCCGCCCCGAACAAAAACAGCGTCAATATCCCCGGGGACAACGGTGCAATGGTAATACTCAGACACAGTACAATGATTGTGATAGGAAGTACTGATGTGACAGATTCATAAACTTTTTCCCGTAATAATTCGTTGTGTCGCAAACTGTTTACTCCTTTTTTAAATTTATAGTACTATCAGGTAATTGTGAGACTCAGTAACTATGCTGTTGTCATTGTGCACAGGGTATATTCCAACGCAGACGCGCTTTCGCTCTGAGCCAGCCGTAGCGGTACATAAGCTGCCAAAATACGGCAGCTAAGTGCCGACGGCTGGCAAAGGTCTGCTTATGGAATATACCCTGTGCACAATTCGAAACTGACAAATATGTGTCTTGCAATCACTGCATTTTTTGATAAATATAAGTTATTCTGCAAGTACTTCTTATTTTCTATAGTACTATGAATTAGTTTTCGTTGCAATAAAATAATCATGAATACGTCAGTATTTTTTGACGCGTCGCTGTATCCACTTTGTCAGTTCTACAATGGGAATAATGGTCGCTGCAATCAGCAGGGACACTGCATATTCCATAAGGGAGATATGGGTAAAGCCAAAGGCTTTCGCCAAAAACGGGATATAGATAACTGCAGTCGTACAAATCAGGGATAGCAGCATGGCGCCCCACAAAAACGGATTTTGCCCTTTGATGGAAAATATGGATTTCTCCAGCGAACGCATATTGAAAGAGTGAAAAATTTCCGCCATGGACAGGGTCAAAAATGCCATTGTCATACCGTCCTCACTGTTCGTAAATTCCCACACGCCCGCTTCCATATAGTGACCCACCACATATGCGGCAAGCGTGATAATGGATACGGTAATGCCCTGTAAAACCACATGAACGCCCAGCCCGTCTGCAAAAATACCATCCTTTGCATCACGGGGCTTTCTCTTCATAATATCCGCTTCCCCCTTTTCCATGCCGAGCGCCAGTGCCGGAAAACAGTCGGTAATCAGATTAATCCAAAGCAGATGCACTGGCTTTAAAATGGTAAAACCGAGCAATGTCGCAAAAAAGATGGAAAGCACCTCGGACAAATTACTTGCAAGTAAAAACTGAATGGATTTTCTGATGTTGTCGTAGATACGCCGGCCTTCGCCCACCGCGCCTACAATCGTTGCAAAATTGTCATCAGCTAAGACCATATCCGCCACATTCTTGGTAACATCCGTGCCGGTAATGCCCATTCCCACGCCGATATCCGCGTTCTTGATGGATGGCGCATCGTTGACGCCGTCGCCCGTCATCGCCGTAATCCTTCCTTTTGCGCGCCACGCATTGACAATCCGCACCTTATGCTCCGGCTGCACCCTTGCGTATACGGCGTACTGCTCTATCCGCTCTGCCAGTTCCTCGTCTGAAAGCTCATCAAGCATAGCGCCGGTAACTGCCTGTTCGGGGCTGTCGATGATTTGCAGCTCCATGGCAATGGCAACCGCCGTGTCTTTGTGGTCTCCTGTAATCATCACAGGCTTTATGCCCGCCTCCCGGCATTCGGCTATGGCTGCCTTCACCTCCGGACGGACAGGGTCCATCATGCCGGTCAGCCCGATGAATACCATATCCCGCTCCAGATTTTCTGCCTCATAAAGTGCCGGCTCTTCTGCAAGACTCTTGTATGCCACACCCAGAACACGGAGTGCGCTGTCCGCCATCGCCTTGTTTTCCGCAAGTACTTCTCTGCGCATCTCCTCCGTAAGCTCTACCTCTCCGCCATCCTTCAAAATATGCACACAGCGCTTTAAAAGCTCATCCGGCGCGCCCTTGGTGTACTGCACAAGACTGCCATCCGGCTTACGGTGCACGGTAGTCATCATTTTCCGCATGGAATCGAAGGGCGCTTCCCCGATTCTCACATTCTCCGCTTTCAAATCGTCTTTACCCATGCCCTTCTGAAACGCATAGTTGACCAGCGCACACTCCGTAGGCTCTCCCACTGCCTCGCCGTTTTCGCCTTGTTCTGCGTCGGAGCAGAGCGCCATCGCTTTTGCAAGCAGCACCTCATCTGCACTGACTGCCTTTACCACAGTCATCTTATTCTGTGTCAGCGTACCTGTCTTGTCGGAGCAGATAACCTGTGCACACCCTAAGGTCTCCACCGCCGTCAGCTTTCTGATAACTGCGTTTCTCTTTGACATGTTGGTGACACCGATGGACAGCACAATTGTCACCACGGCGGCAAGCCCTTCGGGAATCGCCGCCACTGCAAGGCTGACCGCCACCATAAAGGTGTCCAGCATGGCTGTACCGGTAACATTGGGATAAATCCGCAATAAATCTATGGCAAAAATCACAACGCAGATAGCAAGCACCAGCACGCTTAACACCTTGCTCAACTGGGAGAGCTTCTGCTGCAGAGGCGTCTGATTGTCCTCCGCCTTGGAAAGCGCGTCCGCAATCTTTCCCATTTCCGTATTCATGCCGGTGTCCGTCACCACTGCCCTGCCGCGCCCGTAAACCACCGTGCTTCCCATATAAACCATGTTTTTGCGGTCTCCCAGAGGCACCTTGCCGTCTGCGCTTGTAAGTGTGTCGCTCGTTTTTGTCACGGGAACCGACTCACCGGTAAGCGCTGCTTCCTCTATTTTTAAACCCGCACATTCTATGATTCTTGCATCCGCAGGCACGGAATCTCCTGCTTCCAGCACAATGATATCGCCAGGCACCAGTTCCTCACTGCGGACGGTGGTAAGCCGCCCGTTGCGGATTACCTTGGAGGTCGCCGCCGCAATTTCCTGTAGCGCGGCAATTGCTTTTTCCGCCTTGCTTTCCTGCACCACACCGAGCACCGCATTGATAAGCACCACCACCATGATAATAATGACATCTGCAAAGGATTCCCCCGCATATACCGCCGTGACTCCCGAAATCACAGCCGCCACTATCAGGATAATAATCATGGGGTCCGCAAGCTGCTGCATAAACCGCACAAACAGGGAAGTCTTTTTTCCCTCTACCAGCTTGTTGCTGCCATACAACCGCTGCCTCTCTTCCACCTGTACGTCCACAAGCCCGCTTTCTGCGGACTGTTTCTCCTTAAGAACCTCTTCCACACTGCTTAGATACTCTTTCATTTTTGCTCCCATCTGCGTGCTTTCGCACGCGTACAAATTCTCCCATTCCTGTTGGTATTCCACACATCCCGTCATGCTGTCCCGAGACTTACCCCAAATAAAGCAAAAAACTCATATACAATGATTTTAACCACTGTATATGAGTCTCATTCTTTATAGATAAACCAGACGGCTGCCGCCGCCATGCTTGTTGATTTATCGCGCAATATGCGGAACTACTCCCTCAACTATGTAATTGTTGTATTTATCATAGTGAAATTTCCACTATTTGTCAATGGCAAAATAGAGATTTTATGGTTATTTCATACTTTAAAACAACTGGACTTTCTTTTCTTTATCAAATATAATCTATTCGTTACTATATTATTATGTGGCTTCGAAACTCAGAAACACCTAATATTGTAAAAGAAAAGGAGAGGATACCATGCGATTAATCATGCAATACTGCCGCCAGACCATGAGACGCTACCCAAAGGTTTTTATGCGCGCCACGGGACTGATTATATTTATAACGCTGATGAGCGCATTGATACCGTATGGTATGCGGATTTTTCTGGAGCGTGTGATTGCCGCGGCGCATTATGGCTACGCGGCACTGGGCATTCTGGGATTTGCAGTATATTTGATTTTAAAAACGCTGGTGGATATACAATGGTACAGGCTGTTAGATGAGCTGGGTGGATGCTGCATCACGGATCTGTCCGTAGAACTGGAAACTGCCATGGCAGAAACCTTTCAATCCCATATTGACGCAGAAGAAGCCGGCAGGATTAAACATATTATGTATGCGGATGTACTGGACATATTTCGGGTAATCGGGCATCATATTCCCACGCTTTTGGGAAGCGCCGCTGTCATTCTCGCCAGTCTGCTTCTCGCCGCATTTTACGATTTCAGGCTGATGCTCTTTATTTTTGCCTCACTGGCTCTTGGCACGCTTCTTTCTGTTGCTGGGAAAAAAATGATTACCCAAAAAGCGGGAAAGACCAATCTGAGATTGAAAGAGCACCACATGCTGTGCGACCAGTATGTAGATTCCATTCCTTTGGTACAGACCAATCCGGTACTGCCCTATTTTACAGATAAAACAAGAAAAAGCATTGGAGACTTCATTTCCACATCGCAGAAAGAAGACGGCGTGCAGGTATTCTGGTCGGAAGCCGTAAGTCATTACAATACCCTGTTTAATCTGACACTGTCCACCCTTTTGGCACTTCCGGCGGCTGGCGGCTCCATCGTAAATCTTGTGTTTTTTATTACGCTGGCGGATATTATTATGTCCGAAGGACAGAAAAGCCAGCTGTTGATACAGCAGATTGTGCGGGCACAGGTCAGCTTTGAAAACGTGGACAGGCTGCGGCAGCTTCCCAAGCGTCAGGGAACAGAAACGCTTTCCCAAATTACCAAAATAGAGTTTACGGGAGTCAGTTTTTCCTATAGTGAAACCGGCGTGGAGGTTCTGCATGACATTTCCTGCACCCTGCAGTCAGGCGATACTATCCGTCTGACAGGCAGTAACGGCAGTGGAAAATCTACTTTTATCAAGCTTCTGACAGGCGTGTATCCGCCGCAGACAGGCGAAATCCTCATCAATGGAAAACGGCTCGACACATACTCTCGGGAAAGCCTGAATGAACAGATATTATTTGTCAACCAGGACGAGATTTTATTGAACGAATCTATCTTCCATTATCTGGAGCTGATTAGCGGCGCTTCCTTTGACAGGAAAAAGGCAGAAGAAATTCTGCAATGGACAGCGATGGAAAAGGAAGATATCACAATTGAAAACAATGGACTTTCCCTGTCTGCCGGACAAAGAAAAAAACTATTGATTTCCAAGTTATTGCTGCGGTCCGAAAAGGCGTCCGTTATTATTTTGGATGAACTGGAAGCCGGACTGGATAAAACTATGCTCCAAAAATATATGGATTTTCTTCGCGGCATGTTTGCAAAGCATGAAAAAATATTCCTGATGGTGGCGCATAATATCGACCATGAGCTTCCATTTGACAGGGTATTTCAGTTTGAAGACGGTAAAATCAAGATTTCATCAGAGTAAAACCATATCCCTGTGCCATTTCTTTTGAATTGATTGATAGAATTATCGTTGATTTGTTTTGACGCTGATACTGCAGGACGCAGTATCAGGCGCAGATTATTAATAGATTTACAGATGATATTCCTTTAGCATTTCCTGATAAAAAGCTTTTTCTTCTTTAAGTCGGGGAATGAAATCCGTTTTTCCGTCAGCTATCATGCTGGAAACCAGCTCCAGCATCTGCGCGGCGGTCTCTTCGCAGCCATTCTCATAACCGCTTTCATAGCCACTTCCATAGCCATTTCCGTAGCCATTTCCGTAGCCATTTCCGTAGCCACTTTCATAGCCCGTTTTATAGCCTTGTTCATGCCCTTCGTCATGTTCTCTTTTCAGCAACTCTCCAAACTGCATGTACCTTTCCTCCAGTTCCCTGCTCTGCTTCA
>CAMWLB010000015.1 GCA_947174985.1 uncultured Lachnospiraceae bacterium
TCTGTGGCGAGTTAGTATTGCTCCAGAATGCAGGCTATGGACTCTGCGACGAGCAATGCGGAGGAGATGATAGAGGATTTGACCCTTATGTACAACAGGGCGCGTCAGGGCTCTATCACACAGGAGCTGACAGAAATCATTGCAGGTGCGGGCGCAATTTCATAAGCGGTTGCTGCGAGCGTGTAGCGTGGCGCACTAAGGTCAGAACAGGAAAGAAAGGACAACGAGATGGCAGGAGTAAATAAAGGAAGAATTACTCAGATAATCGGAGCGGTTCTGGATATCCGTTTCGATGAAGGAACGCTTCCCCAGATAAATGAAGCAATCATCATACCGTTAAAGGACGGAGGCAGCCTCACGGTCGAAGTGGCGCAGCATCTGGGTGATGACACGGTAAGATGTATTGCCATGGGAACCACGGACGGACTGGTACGCGGTATGGAGGCGGATGCAACGGGAGCCCCGATTACCGTGCCGGTAGGCGAAAATACATTGGGACGTATGTTCAATGTATTGGGTATGCCGATTGACAATAAGCCGGAACCGACAGAGGTATCCTATGAGCCGATACACAGACCGGCACCTGAGTTTTCAGAGCAGTCTACACAGACGGAGCTTTTGGAGACCGGTATCAAGGTCGTGGATTTGCTGTGCCCTTACCAGAAGGGTGGTAAAATCGGTCTTTTTGGCGGTGCGGGCGTTGGCAAGACGGTACTGATTCAGGAGTTGATTCGAAATATTGCAACGGAGCACGGCGGCTATTCCGTATTTACCGGTGTAGGCGAACGTACCCGTGAAGGAAACGATTTGTATCATGAAATGACGGAGTCGGGTGTTATAGACAAGACGACCATGGTGTTTGGACAGATGAACGAGCCGCCCGGAGCGCGTATGCGTGTAGGTCTGACAGGACTTACCATGGCGGAATATTTCAGAGATAAGGGCGGCAAGGATGTGCTCTTGTTTATCGACAATATTTTCCGTTTTACACAGGCAGGCTCCGAGGTGTCCGCGCTTTTGGGACGTATGCCTTCGGCAGTTGGTTATCAGCCCACGCTGCAGACGGAAATGGGTGCTTTGCAGGAGCGTATTACCTCCACAAAGAACGGTTCCATCACCTCTGTACAGGCAGTATATGTGCCTGCGGATGACTTGACGGACCCTGCACCTGCAACAACCTTTGCGCATTTGGACGCAACGACGGTGCTTTCCCGTTCCATCGTGGAGCTTGGTATTTATCCGGCGGTAGACCCGCTTGAATCCACCTCCCGTATTCTGGATCCCAGAATCGTAGGCGAGGAGCATTATCAGACAGCCCGCGGCGTGCAGGAGATTCTGCAGCGCTATAAGGAATTGCAGGATATCATTGCAATTCTGGGTATGGACGAAATGTCGGAGGAGGATAAGCTGGTAGTATCCCGTGCAAGAAAGGTGCAGAGGTTCCTTTCCCAGCCGTTCTTCGTAGCGGGACAGTTTACCGGACTGGAAGGTAAGTATGTGCCTGTTTCCGAGACAATCAGGAGTTTCAAGGAGATTCTGGAAGGAAAGCATGACAATATTCCGGAAAGCTACTTCCTGAATGCAGGCAGCATCGACGACGTAATTGCCAAGTACGAAAGGTGACGGGGAGCGGTTATGGAACAGTTTAAGCTACGGATTATTACCCCTGACAGGGTGTTTTATGAAGGGAATGCCAAAATGGTGGAGTTCAACACAACCGAGGGTGAAATCGGTGTACTGCCGGGGCATATTCCCATGACTGTGGTGATAAAACCGGGTATTCTGACAATCACGGAGGAAGAGGAAACAAAGACGGCTGCACTGCATGCCGGTTTTGTGGAAATTCTGCAGGACAGCGTTACAGTGCTGGCTGAAATCGTGGAGTGGCCGACAGAAATTGACACGGAGCGGGCGGAAGCAGCCAGACAGCGCGCCGAAGAGCGTATCAAAAACCATACGCCCGAAACGGATATGGCGAGAGCGGAGACGGCTCTGCTTCGCGCTATGGCGAGAATATCCATATTAAAGTAACTTGGAAGGAAGCAGAAGTTTTCTGCTTCCTTTTTTGTGCAAACTCCGGGAGGGGAAGTGACAACCGCTTTGCCCGCTGCATATGCTAGAAAAAAGGGAAAGCGAAGGGTGGATTATGGATTATCAGCACAGAATTCTGCCTTTTTACATGTCCTACTCTACACCGTATTTCATGCGCGAGGAAGACAGTGTACTGAAGGATTTGGAATATCTCCAGCAGATGTATCCGGCGCAGGCAAAACAGCTTCAAAAACGGATTGCGGAAATTCTGGACAAAATGGACTATGAAGGAAGCATGCTCTATGACGAATATCCTGACAAGTGGCAGTTGTACAGACTTTCGGAAAATATTGTTACCATATTAAAGCAGGAAGAGGAGGAACAGGACTGCGAACCGGCTACTCCTGAAAAGTGGGAGTGGATAAAGGATATGGTACAGATTGTGATGTATTATGAAATTTACAGGCGAAGGCACGGCGGGCGGCGAGGTTTCTTAAAATTTTAGTTGTGGTTTTGACACAAAGCCATTAAAATATAGTCATAGTGCCGAAAGACCATCCGTACAGGAGGCCATGGCGCTGTGACTATATTGAGTGTGAAGGATTAAAAAAATGGAAGAACTGCAGACATTACTGAAGGAAATGATTGGAGAAGGATTGCAGAGAGTGATTCTGAGCAATCCGATAAAAGCCGAAGAGGGGAGCAAAGTAAAAATAGCACCTGTTCTTCTTAAGGACGGTCTGCGGTTTCAGGAGACCCTCTATCGCGGCACGCAGGTCTTTCACTGTAATTGTACCAAAGAAGAATTGCGGGAAAGGCTGATTGCATATGTTGGGGACAATTTCAGGCAGGCGGAGCTTGTTTCTGATGCTTATACAGCGACGGTGCTCGTCAGCAAAAAGGGAAAAATAACCATAAAGAAAAAGCGGCGGGAAGAGGCAAAAAAGCAAAGAGAAACGGAAGGGACAAAATGTAACGGACAGGCAGTCCCAGGCCATAACCGCGTGAAAAAATATATTTTAGAGGAAGGGCATCCCGTTGATTTTTTGGTCGGACTTGGGGTGCAGACAAAGGACGGGCAGATTGTCAAATCGAAATATGATAAATTCCGCCAGATTAACAGGTATCTGGAATTTATAGGGGATATCGTGAAAAAGCTGCCCACGGACCGGCCGGTAAGAATCATCGATTTTGGCTGCGGCAAGGCGTACCTGACCTTTGCCATGTACTATTATCTGCATGTGGTAAAGGGGTATGCGCTTTCCGTGACCGGACTTGACTTGAAAGAAGATGTCATTGACTTCTGCAATACACTGGCTGAGCAGTTTCACTATGAAAACCTCCATTTTGAAAAGGGGGATATCGGCACCTACGAGGGAGCGGAGAGCGTGGATATGGTGGTGACGCTTCACGCCTGCGATACGGCGACGGATTATGCCCTGTATAAAGCGGTAAAGTGGGGCGCCCAGGTGATTATGGCAGTTCCCTGTTGTCAGCATGAGATGAACAGGCAGATTGCCTGTCCGGAGCTTTCCAAATTGTTAAAATATGGAATTATAAAGGAGCGCATGGCTGCGCTGATGACGGATGCGGTGCGTGCCAATCTTTTGGAGGAGATGGGCTACGAGACGCAGATTCTGGAATTTATCGACATGGAGCATACACCTAAAAACCTGTTGATTCGTGCGGTGAAAAGGAGCGGAATCCGTCCCAGGAACGGAATCCATCTCAAGGGCGCAATCCGTGGGACAACGGATTTTCTTCATGCGGAAATAACCCTGCAAAGGCTTTTGGAGGAGGAAACAGCAGATTGAAAAAGGCGATATTAAAGGGAATCGTATTTGGGATTACCTTTTTTGCGGCAATTTTTATTATCAGTGGAATTATGAACCGCGGCAATCATGATTTGACGGCGGAAATGCCGTCTGCAAGTTTTCCTGTCGTGTATATGGGAATGGACGGAATGGTGTACAATGAGCTGCACGGTTATGCAAATGCCATGAATACAGTCTTTATGCGTGACACCATCACCGGTTTGAATGAGGGGCGTACTACGGAATTTGCAATTGAAACCTATGGCATGCCTATTGCTGAGATGTCCTATGAAGTAAGGAGTGTGGACGGAAGCAGACTGATAGAAAATACGCAGATAACGGAATATGAAGAAGACGGTGAGAGAATCACCGGCAAAATTACGGTAAAGGATTTGATAGAACAAAATAAAGAGTATGAGCTGATTCTGCTGCTTTGCGGGGAAGATGGACGTAACATACGTTATTATACCAGAATCGTGTGGGCGGAAAACTTTCATTTGGCGGAAAAGCTGCAATTTGCCGCTGACTTTCATGAAAAAACCTTCGACAAGGAGGCAGTGCGGGATTTGGCAATCTACATGGAGACAAATGCGGAGGGCGATAATTCCACACTGCACAAAGTAGATATTCACTGTACCCTGAATCAGATTTCCTGGGGGAAACTTCCGGTTTCGCCCGTCAATGAGCCGGTATTTAATGTTACGGAGCTTGCTGAGCAGACGGCGAGCATTACGGCGCATTACATTGTATCCACA
The DNA here is from genome assembly GCA_947174985.1 of uncultured Lachnospiraceae bacterium. Taxonomy (GTDB): domain Bacteria; phylum Bacillota; class Clostridia; order Lachnospirales; family Lachnospiraceae; genus Acetatifactor. Next base: position 4,601 of record CAMWLB010000015.1, read on the forward strand.
GGAACCGGCAAGGACATCAAGTATTTCTATGTGGAAGAGTATTACCGGCTGCGCTATACGGTGGACAGAATGTACCTGCTGGATTATAGCCGTACCATGAACAGCCTTTTAGACGAACAGGACGATATTTATGCCAACGATAAAATACTGATAGGCGTGGAAAGCGAGGATATGCCTCTGAAAGAAAGCGAGGACGGCAACGTCTTTGCCTTTGAGGTGCAGAACAGACTTTACAGCTACAATATCACGACGAACCGGCTGGCGGTTATCTTTGGTTTTTATGATAGAAATCATGCAGATGCAAGAACGCTCTACAACCAGCACGGAATCAAGGTGCTCGATATTGACGAGGGTGGCAATGTCCACTTTGCGGTATATGGGTATATGAACAGAGGCAGCCATGAGGGCGAGGTGGGATTTCGGATTTACTATTATGACAGCAGTGTCAATACGGTAGAAGAGGAGCTTTACATTCCCTATGACAAGACCTATCAGATACTAAAGTCCGAGGTGGAACAGCTTGTGTACCTGAGTCGGGAAAATTATCTTTATCTCAAGCTGGAGGAGTCCGTCTATGAAATTAATCTGACGGAAAAAACCTACAATCGTATCGTAGAAGTGACGCAGGATGGCAGCATGAAGGTGTCGGAGAACAACAAAATGGTGGTCTGGCAGACGGGAGGCGGCTTGTATGATGCAGAGCAGCTTGTTTTGATGAACCTTGCAAGCAGGGAGCAGGTAACGATTTCGGCTGGCAGGGGAGAGTACATTATGCCGCTTGGTTTTATGGGTGAGGACTTGGTGTATGGACTGGCGCGCAGGACGGATATTTATGTGGACAGTGCGGGCAGGACTACTTTTCCGATGTATACTGTCTGTATCAGCAGCACAGATGGAAAGACGCTGAAAACCTACAGGCAGGATGGTATTTTTATCAGCGGCTGCACTATGCAGAGCAATCAAATCACGCTGAGCCGTCTGGTAAGGACAGAGAGCGGAGCTTATACAGAGACTACACAGGATTATATTATGAACAGCAATGAGGCGTCAGATGGTAAAAATATCATAAGCGCCGCTATCACCGAGAATTATGGAAAGTATATTCAGATAGCAGTGAGGAAAGAAATAGATGAGAAGGCGCTGCAGGTGCTCACGCCAAAGGAAGTGCTGTATGAGGGAAGCCGTGAACTGGTACCGGACAAAGGAGAAGCAGCAGAGCGGTTTTATGTCTACGGTCCGGAGGGGATTGCAGGTGTATACGGCGAGCCGGCGGGGGCAGTCCTTCGGGCGGACAGCGTGGCAGGTATCGTGATGAACGACAGCGGCGACTATGTCTGGATGCGGGGAAACCGTGTGTTGAGGAATCAGATTATGGCGATAGAAGCCGCCAGCGCGGATGAGGAACACAGCAGTCTGGCTGTCTGTCTGGATGCCATGCTGCAGTTAGAGGGTGTGTTTGTCAATACCGAGTACCAGCTTGCCGGGGGTAAAACCATATATGATATATTAGATGAAAATCTGGTCGATGCACAGATTCTGGATTTAAAGGGCTGTTCTGCGGATGCGGTACTCTATTATGTCAATCAGGACATTCCCGTGCTGGCTGTTCTGAATGATGGTAATGCGGTGCTGATTGTCGGGTTCAACGAGTACAGCTTTGGTGTCATGAATCCGCAGACAGGAGATATCCGCAGAATCAACCAGCGGGAGTTTACGGAATGGATGTCAGAAAACGGAAACTGCTTTATGACATATATCAGATAGACCGTAGAAAGCGCATTTTATGGGCAATGCAACCGATAGTTGCCCCATGAAACCGGAAATGAAAACCAGAATGTATGGTGCAACCGAAGCGGTTTCCCTATACTGAAAACCACAAAGCTTTTGGCAGTTTTCCCGGGAAAAGAAAACTACAGATATGCGCGAAAGCGCAGATGGGAGCATATATGAATATAGAAATTGCAAACAGACTGGTTAATTTGCGCAAGGCAAACAATCTGTCACAGGAGGCGCTGGCGGAAAAGCTGGGAATCAGCAGACAGGCAGTCAGTAAATGGGAACGTGCCGAGGCATCGCCCGATACGGACAATCTGATTCTGCTGGCGAGACTTTACGGCGTATCTTTAGATGAACTTCTTCGGACGGAGGATGAAATTCCCATGCCCGAGGAGGAACCTGAAGAGAAAGAAGAAACGTCTTCGGAGGACTTTGCCCGAGAATGGAACTCCGGAGACATCAATGAAAATACAGGTGTCCATATAGGAAAAAAAGGTATTTACGTACAAAAGGATGGGGAACGGGTACATATTGACTGGAGCGGTATCCATGTGGAGGAAGAAGGCGGAGATGATGTACATGTAGACTGGAGAGGCGTTCATGTCAATGAGCATGGAAAGTCTTCTTTCGACAGATATGCTTTTGACAATGAAGGGAAAGACGGCTGGAACGGCATACATATTGTGGAGAACGGCAAAGAGGTGTTTCCGGGTGAAAGGGGCTGGTATGCGGAGCCCAAGCTTCGGTTCCCGACTGCACTGATTATATGTATCGCATATCTCGTTGTTGGTATCGCATATAAGGCATGGCATCCGGGGTGGCTTCTATTTTTGTGGATACCGATTCTGGAGAGTCTGATTACGGCGGTAAAGAGAAGGAATGCGAGTCGTTTTGCCTATCCGGTGGCGGCGCTTTTATTTTTCCTGTCATTTGGTTTTCTTTACGGAAACTGGATGGGCTGGATCGCCTTTTTAACCATACCGCTCTACTATTCGCTTGTTTCTTTTATCAAAGATATGATTCGTCACAGGAGATGGAAGAAGCAGCAAAAAAAGTATCAGAAAGAGGAGACTGAATCATGAATTACAAGTATGCTGCAATGGCAGTTATCGCTATCGTGTTTTTGTTTGAAAGCTTTATACAGTATCTGGAGATGAAATCGGCCGACAGGGAAATTCCTCAAAATGTAAAAGATGTGTATGACAAGGAGTCCTATACGAAATGGCTTGCCTATCACAAGGAATCGACAAGGCTTAATCTTTTCAGACATATTGCCATGTATGCGATTACTTTTATTATGATAGGATTTAACGTCCATGCGCGTCTGTTAAACCTGCTTGGCATCGAGGGCGACTACGCGGCAGGGAATATGGTTCTGATTATCGACAGCGTCGTGTTTCTCGTTGCGCTTCTTGCTTTTGACTATGCGGATACTATGGGGATAGAGCAGAAATATGGATTTAACCGCACCACAAAAAAGACTTTTTTCATAGACCAGTTAAAGAATCTGATAATCAGCCTCGTCATTACCTGCGGTATTTTGAGTCTGTTTATCTTGGTTCACCGTGCGCTGGGCAACTGGTTTCTTCCTGTTTTTGTGGGAATTATGCTGGTTTTTCTGCTGGCGCTGGTGATAATCAGCCCTTTTATGGGGCGTATTTTCAATAAATTTACGCCGCTGCCTGACGGAGAGCTGCGGGAGCGTCTCTGTGCGCTTCTTTCTGAAAATGGCTGTACCGTAAAGGAAATTAAGGTAATGGACGCGTCAAAGCGTTCTTCCAAGGCAAATGCCTACTTTTCGGGATTGGGAAAGACAAAGACCATTGTTTTGTACGATACACTTTTAGAACTGATGACGGATGATGAAATCGTGGCGGTATTTGCCCATGAAATGGGACACAACAAGCATAAGGATACCCTGAAACTCTATGGGATTAATATGTTCAATATTGTTATCTATGTTCTGATTGCCTGGATGTTGGTTTCCAGACCGGAGATTTATGCTTATTTTGGATTTCCCGGATTAAATTACGGCTATGCCTTTATCCTTTTGACCTCTGTGTGCCTTGCATTCCTGGCGCCTTTTTTAAGGCTGCTTTCCGGTGTTCTGGTTCGCAAGTGTGAGTATGCGGCGGACCGGTTTGCTGCTGAAAACGGCTATGGAGAAGCTTTGATTTCGGGGCTGAAGCTGCTTTCAAAGGATTCCTTTATCTGTCTAAGCCCTCATCCGCTGGTGGTAAAGCTTACCTACGACCATCCGACGATGAGCCAGAGGATTGAGGCGATAGAGGCTTATATGTCACAGCATAAATAAGTAAGAATGGAGGATTTATATGTTTGTCAATCATGACGTTGTATATACAGGAAATTTTTCGCTGGAAGGGATAGATACCATCTGGGTGAAGGAAAGTTTTCGAAATATTGTTTTTCTGCATGGTGATGGGGAGGAATTGATAGTAAAGGAATACGGAAATTCGGAGACAGAGCTTATGCGGGCGGAACAGCGGGGGACGGCGCTTTGTTTTGAGGGGAACGGCAAGCCTTTGGTTTATGTCGGCATTTGCGGTATTGGTTTCAGCAGTGGAGTCCGCGTTGGGCATCATAAGATAGAACTGACGATTCCGTCAGGTTTTAAAGGGCAGATATACGGAGAGAGCAAAAGCGGAGATGTTTTTCTGGAGGATACATGGGAACTTCAGAATTTACAGATAAAAACAGCCAGTGGGGATGCAAACGTAGGAAGAATACGGGCAGAGCATATTCTGATAGAAAGCGCAAGCGGAGATATCTGTGTGGCGGAAGCCTGGGGAGACAGACAGCTCTTTTCGGCGAGTGGCGATATATGCCTGAAGGAGGGCAGGGGAAATCTGCATGCTAAGACGAAAAGCGGAGATATGGAAGTCGGAGGACTGAATGCAGAGACGGTACTGGAGAGTATCAGTGGAGATATTGCGGCAGGCTTTTCGACAGTGACGCAGCCGGTAAAAATAACAACTGTTAGTGGTGACGCAGACATTAAAATTGCCGCTGACAGTAGTGTCAACATAGAAGCAAAAACTGTCAGCGGCGATGTTTCCGTGCATTTGCCACTGGCACAGATAAGCAGCAGAAGTGAAAAACATGTGCTGGCGCATATGGGGAGCAGTGCCGTAGAAAATACACCTGTTATGTATATTTCTTCTGTGAGCGGCGATATTTGTATGGACGATTAATCTGTTGTTCTAAGAAGCTGTACCGAATAATTGCGCAGTACAAGCAGCAGTCCCATGCCAAGTATGCCGCAAGAGATAATTTCGCCCACGCCAACGGTCAGGAAGAGATACCACCAGGCATCCGTTAAGCCGTAGCCATGAATCAGGACAAAGGGAACAATCAGGGCATTGGCGATAATAGTGGGAAGCGGAACCAGCCATTTCCACTTGCGCACGGCATAAGCGCCAAGCGCGCCTATCAGCGAAGCAAGGCTGCCCACAAGAATATCCAAAAGACAGCCGCCGGTCAAAAGGTTAGCGAGCAGACAGCCGATATAGAGACCGGGGATTGCGGCGGGGGTAAAAAAGGGAAGAATGGCGAGCGCTTCCGAGAGCCGTACCTGAATGGCGCCGGAGGCAAGTCCGAAGGCGTTGGCAATAAAAGTCAACACCACATAGAGAGCGGCAATCATTGCCGCCAGTGTCAAAAACTGTACTTTTTTGTTATTCATTTTGATTCTCCTTTAGTTTTGTTTTTTAGCCGCCCTGTGGGCGGGTTGGTGAGGAAGGTCTCGAACTCACCGGTAAAAAGTCGGAAACGCTTTGCTAAGCGATTCCGACTTTTAGTATAGCAGTAAGGCGGGAAAAGTCAAGGATGAAGAATGGATTCTATAGCTGTTACACAATACTTAAATGTGCCCGCCGCATAGCCTTGCGCAGGGTAGTGCCGAGGAGCAGCGCAATTATAAACTTTGCCAAGTCCCCAGGAATGAAAGGAACAACGCCTCCAAGCAGGGCGGCGCCGAGGCTGATGTGATTCTGAAAAGCAAGCCATATACTTCCGAAAAGATTGCATACGGCGGCCCCTAGTATCATGCCACAGAGGCACATATACCATCTGTCAAACCATTTATCAATGAAAAAGCCGGCGATAAGCGCCATAAAAATAAAGCCGATGAGATATCCGCCCGTCGGACCGAAGAGCTTGCCAGCACCGCCGGTAAAATAGGAAAACACGGGAAGTCCTACAAGCCCGAGCAGCAGGTAAATCAAATAGCTCAAGGTTCCCTTTTTCATGCCGAGTACAAAGACGGAAAGACAGAGGGCAAGGTTAGTGAGAGAAAGCGGAACGGGTGTAAAGGGCAGAGTGATGGAAATCGGCCCTATGATGCAAGTTACTGCTGACATAAGCCCGATAAGAGCCATTGATTTGATATGATTTTCTTCTGTTAAATTCATTTCGATACCGTGCCTTTCTTGTGATATTGATATAATGCAGTTTTGGTGAGGTAAATGAAAATATTTTGTAAACTAACTACATATAGAAGTATACAAATACCACATTAAAATGTCAACCAGAAAATAGAATTAGTTTACACTAGAAAATATAACTTTCAGACAAGAGAAAATCCGGCAAGTAATTGAAAATATTGTTTTTATGGAAGACCTGGACATGAAACTTAGCTGTGTTTCTGAAGAGGCTCTGGGTGCAGATATGACAGGATTGACCCTGGATAAAGCCGTTTACAACAGCAAAACAATTCCGACAGAAAACGCTTTTTGAACAGGTATTGAAAGCCTGTCACCTAAAACATCCCCCGATACCCGGCTGTCCTTTTTTATTCAAGGAGATTTCCCGGAAGCGTCCCAAAGCCGGTGTTGTAAAAAATATGCCAGTCCGGAATATTTATCTGAGAAAGAAATTCGTCAATCTGAAAAATGGGGAAAGTACATTCAAAACTCTTGAGAATTTTTGCTGGATAGAATATGTCATGCGAGGTATAATAAGCGTAGAAATGAAAGAAAGCAGGTATCGCTTATGTGTGGACGCTATTATATAGACGATGACACCGCCAGGGAGATTGAGAAGCTGGTCCGGCAGGTGGACGAAAGGATGAGGCAGGCTCCAGCGGCAGGCAGCCCGCTGCAGGCAAAGGACATCCATCCGTCAGAGGTGGCGCCTGTACTTGCATCTGAGGGGCAGAACCTATGCTGCAGGTGGCAGAAGTGGGGATTTCCCGGTTTTCATGGAAAACAGCTCATATTCAATGCCAGGAGTGAATCTGCGCTGGAGAAAAAGATGTTTCGGGAGAGTGTGGAGCAGCGGCGGATTGTAGTGCCTGCAGCCTGGTTTTATGAATGGAATAGAAACAAAGAGAAAAATATCTTTTACCGGAAAGGACAGCCGGTGTTGTATATGGCCGGACTCTATAATCGGTATCAGGGCGAGGAACGGTTTGTAATCCTGACAACAGAGGCCAACGATTCCATGCGGCCGGTACATGACCGGATGCCTTTGGTACTGGAACGGGATGAAATCCATAAGTGGCTGAACGAGGATCTGCTGGTGGGGACCTTCCTTCAAAAAATGCCGCCATCACTGGAGCGGCGGATGGACTTTGAACAGATGAGCCTGTTCGCTTCAGAAAATTCTAAGTAATGGTATAAATTTCCTGTTGAAAGCAGAACGTGTGTTTGATATAATAAAACTCCACAGGAGGTGAACACACGTTTGAGAAATATTATTTTTCATATCGACGTAAATTCAGCCTTCCTCAGTTGGGAGGCTGTTTATCGTCTGGCACATAAGGGCGGGAAACAGGATCTCAGGGAGATTGCATCAGCTGTTGGTGGCGATATGACAATGCGCCACGGGATCATTCTGGCAAAGTCCATCCCGGCAAAAAAGTATGGTATAAAGACAGGGGAAACCATACTGGAAGCGCAGCGCAAATGCCCGAATCTGGTATTGGTGCCGCCTAACTACAGCCTGTATGAGAAATGCTCTGCAGCATTTATGAGTATTCTGCGGGAATATTCCGATATTGTGGAGCAGTACAGTATCGATGAAGCCTTTGTGGATATGACGGCCAGCGCCCATTTGTTTGGGCAGCCGGAGGAGGCGGCAGAGCAGATCAAAGACCATATCCGTGACAGATTAGGCTTTACCGTGAATGTGGGAGTATCCAGCAACAAGCTGCTTGCAAAGATGGCCAGTGATTTTAAGAAACCGGATATGGTCCATACGCTGTATCCGGAAGAAATACAAAAGAAGATGTGGCCGCTGCCGGTATCAGATCTATTTTTTGTAGGCCGGGCGACAACGAAAAAACTGTTTGGTTTGGGAATCAAAACCATAGGGGAACTGGCGGCGGCAGATCCAGTGTGGCTAAAGAGCATTCTCAAAAAGCAGGGAGAAGTCATATGGGGATTTGCAAACGGAGTGGATATCTCTCCGGTGCTGGAGCAGCCTCCGGCAAACAAGGGCTATGGAAATTCCACTACCACACCCTATGATGTGACAGATGTGGAAACTGCTGACAGGGTGCTGCTGGCGCTGGCGGAAACTGTGGGAAGCCGCCTACGGGCAGACAACGTGCAGATTGCTGTGGTGGCAGTGGGCATCCGGTATGCTGATTTGTCGTATGTATCACATCAGATGGTACTTAAGACGGCCACTAACCTGACATGGGAAATTTATCAGGCTGCCTGCAGGCTGTTTTTGGAGTTGTGGAATCACAGGCCAATCCGACACCTGGGGATTCATACAAGCCGGGTCAAGGATGATGATTTCTTCAGGCAGACGATGCTTTTTGATGAAGTGGATTACGAAAAACTTGAGAAAATAGATAAAACCGTGGATGCCCTCAGAAAGCGGTATGGAATGGACTCCGTGATGCGTGCGACTTTTTTGCGGCAGTCTATTGACCATATGAGCGGGGGTATTTCCAGGGAGAAGCGGACGGTAGATTATGGAAAAGTGAAAGTAGAGTGAGAGAGGATGGAGTATCATGGCATTTGGGATAGGCACAAATTCACAGAAGGCAGATGCCGGGCCGGTCAGGGGGAAGCAGAGGGAAATAGGCTGTTATTGCTGGTTTACAAATAAGGGAAAAATGATACCCACCACTCTGAAGGTGCAGGACGAGGACGGTGAGATCAGGACAGTCCGCCAGATCAAGGTACATTCTCAGGAAGAAAAAATGTATGCCGGGGTGCCGTCTGTGGAGTTTAACTGTACCATAACGATTCTGGAGCAGCAGATTAATGTGTGGCTGATCTATTACAAGGAAGAAAACAGGTGGGCGCTGGTTTACCGGCAGGAGTAGAGGAAAGCACAGAATATGGTATTATAATTGATAATCCTTTGCTTAGGTATCTACGAAACTGTATATCCTGTTTCAAATCTCAAAAGGAAGCTTTGCCCGGTTCTTTGTTACGGCTTTTTCCAGATGAAGGTATATTTGTTGGCCACTCTGACTTAAGCTATAATTTTTCTGTAAGTTAATGTGTTTGGTCATGCATCAATTTTACACCAACTACCGAATTCTTTCGAGGTCTGACAGTCATTTTTGCACAGAAAAAGGAGCTGTGCACTAATTTTTAGTGAGACAGCCCCATTTTGTATTTTTTTATTCTGTAAGCTCTCCGGCCTTATAACGAGCCACAATGCTTTGAATCCTCTCGTTGGGGTTCAGCAAATCGCTGATGGAGGAATCGTGGTTCAGCGTGTCGATGATATAGGCGATATATTTGCTCAGGTCACAGTTGATGTACCATTCGCGCTCTAAAAGCTCGGGTGTCTGGTAAATCAGATTTGTGGTCAGCACCCGGTTGATAATGCCATCCTTATATGCCGCGTCAAACTTTTCAAGACCACCGGTAAAAAGCCCAAAGGTTGCAAACACAAAAATTTTGCCTGCCTTGCGTTGCTTCAAACCGGCAGCAACTTCCAGAACACTTTCGCCGGAAGAAATCATGTCGTCGATGATAATCATGTCCTTGCCTTCCACGCTGCTGCCCAGGAATTCATGCGCAACGATGGGGTTACGTCCGTCTACAATCTTGGTGTAATCGCGGCGCTTATAAAACATACCCATATCCAGCCCGAGCACATTGGCTATGTAGATGGCGCGGGACATGCCGCCTTCGTCAGGACTGATAACCATCATGTGGTCGGAATCAATCTGTAAATCCTTTACATGGCGGAGCAGACCCTTGATGAACTGGTAAGCGGGCTGTACCGTCTCAAAGCCGTGCAGCGGAATGGCATTCTGCACACGGGGGTCATGGGCATCAAAGGTGATGATATTGTCAACGCCCATATTGACAAGCTCCTGCAGAGCCAGCGCGCAGTCGAGGGATTCTCTGGCAGTGCGCTTATGCTGCCTGCTTTCATACAGAAAAGGCATAATGACGGTAATGCGGCGCGCCTTTCCGCCTACAGCGGCAATGATGCGCTTTAAATCCTGATAGTGGTCATCGGGAGACATATGGTTTTTGTGACCACACAGGGAATAAGTCAGACTGTAATTGGCAACATCCACAAGGAGGTATAAATCGGAGCCGCGCACGGACTCCATAATGACGCCTTTGGCTTCGCCGGAACCGAAACGGGGAACCTTGGCATTTAAAAGGTAAGAGGAACGCTGGTAGCCGGAAAAAGCAAGGCTGTCCTTGTGCTCGCTTTCCCGCTCTGTCCGCCATCTTACAAGGTAGCGGTCAATTTTTTCGCCAAGGGACTTGCAGCCTTCCAAAGCAATGATGCCGAGACTGCCTACCGGAATGGTCTCCAAATTACGCTTTTCTTCTCGATTTCCCATGAAATAGAATCCTCACTTTCCTGATTTGCACAAAGTTATATATTCCGGCAGGTCCGGATATCCGGTCCTGACAGCTTTCGAAAGGTAAAATTGCCGGTCAGTCTGGAAAAAATACGCTCGGAATAACGGGTTTTCAACTCCTCCAGACTGAGATTGGTGGAAATGATAACGGACTTTCCCGCCAGCTGCCGCTCATTTAAAAAGGTGAAAAACTGAGAGTTGGTAAAGCTGTTTGACAATTCTGTACCCAAGTCATCAACAATCACCAAATCACAATTGTACAGGTCTTCGTAGGTCTTGTAAAGCATTTCTTTGCTTCCGGCTTCAAAAGAATATCTGGAAAGCAGGTTAAACAGGGCGGAGGCGGAGAAATAGACGACGGAAAAACCTCTGTCTAAAATCTCTTTGGCGATACAGCCGGATAAAAAGGATTTTCCGGTGCCGACTGCTCCGAAAAAAAGAAGATTCTGGCAGTCGTCGGAAAAATGTTTGATGAAAGACAGGCTGGTTTCCACTGCTTTCCTGAAATTTTCCAAATCCTCACCCTGATAATACGCATAAGAAAGCGAAGAAAAATTTTCAGTGGCAATCAGCTTCTGCAAATTGCTCTGGGAGTACAGAAGATTGATGATTTTCTGCTCAAAACAGCGGCAGCGCCTGCCATGGGCAAAGCCGGTGTCCTGACAGTCAGTGCAGTCGTAGAGAGGCTCCAGATAGTCAGCGGGAAATCCGGCCTCCAAAAGCAGCCTTTCCTTTTTTTGGGAAAGTGTCAAAAGCGCTTCGTGGTAAGCCTCTGCAGATGTTACTTCTCCCGCAGACTGCGCTTCCTGTGCAGTCATCATTTCCTCTGCCAGCATGCGCTTTCCAAAGCGCACGGACAAGGAAGCAACCTCTGAGGCGGCTTCCTCGTAAGCAGGACAGCGCGCAAAAACTTCCTGCCGGCGCTTTTCTAAAAGCTGCCGGTTTTTGAGCTGTGCGGCGTCATATTCCCTCTGTATGGAGTCAAATTGTGAATTGGTCAATGTCAAGGCGTTCTCCTTTACTTGCTGAGCAACTTGGCTTCAAGCTCTTCAAAGTCGTAATCCCTCTGGGAAAACTGATTGAAGCGGTTGCCCGTGGCAGAGGCAGACTTTTGCTGTCTGCGCTTTTGGTAGAGCTCGTCGATGCGCTGTATGTCGGACTTGCGGCGGACATCTTCTTTTTTCCAACTGCTCAGGATACCTTCCGCGTATTCAAACCGATGGCTGTCAGTCGCCATGACGGTGCGTTCACATGCCTCTGAAATGATGTCGGAGGAAAATCCGTATTCCTTGACCCAACGATTGATATATTCCAGTTCTTTTGCGGTGGGAGCGCTGCTCTTTCCAAGCTCTTTCATAATCGTGTAAACGGATTTGTCATATTTGGAGGCAAATTTTTCAGCCTGCTTTGGTGTGGTGATGCCGGACTGCGCCCAGTTTAACGCCACGGCTTCTATGTACTTGAAATCCTTTTTGCCGCGATCTACGCAGTACTGAATCAGATAGTCAATTAAATCGTCGGAAAAATGCAGGCAGTCCGAGAAATAAAGAATGGACTTCATGTCTCCGGCGCTTAAAGGACGTCCAATATAAGACTCCGCAACAAAAAGAAGCTGGGCAGTCTCCTCGCGCTCTTTGAAGGCGCGAAGCTTGTCTGCTGAATAGATGGGCTTGGTAAAAGGCGTTTCTGCCTGTCGGGTGGTGATGCTGATAACAGGAACAGCAGCTTCCGCTTTGACTAAGGCAGGCTGTACGCTTTGCGAGTCTTCTGCGATGCAGGCAGCAACGGTACTGTCGGAGACGTTTTTGCACTGCGGGTTCATAAAGTGGATGCCGGTTATATTATTTTTGCCGCTTTCATCCAGGGAGAGCAGTCCTGCTTTCTCCCAGTATTTCAGTGCACGGATAACATCCTTTTCCGTGTGATTGAATTTATCTGCAATTTCGGACACGCCAGTGGACAGACCTGCACTCATGACCCGTATCAGATACAGGTAAACCTTAATCTGTGCATCGTTGGCATCTTTCATATATTCGTCAATAAAGCTGTTGGGAATGACGGTTGTATCTGCATAGTCATCCCTGTAAATGGTAAACTGTCCCATATTAACTCCTGTGTATCGCTGCTGTGTCCGGATACTGTTTTGATAGTAATATCAAACCTGCCGGCATACCACTGCCCCTGCATCAGGCGCCGACCGTTTTGGTAAGGACAAGTATAACACATTTTTTTTCAAAAAGGAATAGCTTTTTGTCGGGCAAAGCCTTATAAACACTGGATTTTTTGGTTGTGTGGATAGTGTGGAAATTGTGGAAAAGAAAAGCGCGCCATTTTCCTTTTCGGTTGTTTTTATGAGGAAAAAGAAGCGTTTTGATGCCAAAAGATATCCACAGTATGAAAAAGCAATATCCACAATTTTTTTGGCAGTTTTGCTGCCAAAGAATTGTGGATATTGTGGAAAACTACATTCCGAGGAGCTTTTCCCCGATTTTTACTATATCTCCGGCCCCCATAGTTATCAACAAATCACCGTTAATACAGTTTTGTAGTAAAAAATTTTCTATCTCATCAAAAGAAGGAAAATAATAGCATTCGCAGCCGAGAGAGGTAAGCTCTTCAAGCAGATTTTTTGAGCTTATGCCCAGTGTGTCGGTCTCTCTTGAGGCGTAAATGTCAGCCAGCACGACCTTGTCGGCAAGGGACAGTGCTTTTGCAAAGTCCTTCATAAACGCCTTGGTTCTGGAATAGGTGTGGGGCTGGAAGACGCACCATACCATTTTGTGGGGGTAAGAAGCCGCCGCTTTTAAAGTTGCTGTAATTTCTGTGGGGTGATGCGCATAATCATCTATTATAGTAACACCGCCGATACAGCCCTTGTATTCAAAACGGCGGTCCGTGCCATGGAAGGATTCGAGCGCCCTTTTTGCCGTTTCCTCCGGTATGGCAAGCGAGTCAGCAAGCGCAAGCGCGGCAAGCGCGTTACATACATTGTGTTCGCCCGGAACACAGAGCGTAAAATCACTGCTTCTGCCGTCGGGACAGCAGAGCGTAAAGGAAGTGCCGCCCTTCTCGGTGGAAGTGATGTTCAGGGGATGATAGTCACATTCCGCGGAGAAGCCAAAAGTCACAATCCGGCAGCCAAGCCCGTCGGTAAATTCTGAAAGATTGGGTATTTCGCCGTTTATAATGAGCGTCCCATCGGAAGGAATCAACTCAGCAAAGCGGCGGAAGGAGCGGCGGATGTCCGCCAGATCCTGAAAGAAGTCCAGATGGTCTTCTTCTATATTAAGGATAATGCCTGTTTTGGGAAAGAGGCTTAGAAAGCTGTTGGTATATTCGCATGCTTCTGTCACAAAATATTCTGATTTGCCGACGCGTATATTGCCGCCGATGGACTTTAAGATGCCGCCGATGGACAACGTGGGATCCAAATCTGCATGAAGTAGAATTTCGGATATCATGGCTGTGGTGGTGGTCTTGCCGTGCGTGCCGCTGACTGCAACGGACATTCCATAGTTTTTCATCATCTGTCCTAAAAGCTCTGCGCGGGACAGACTGGGAATGGACAGTTCTTTTACGGCAACATACTCCGGATTGTCGGGATGTATGGCGCTTGTAAAAACGGCGCAGTCTATATCGGGCGTGATATTGCTTTTCCTTTGTCCATAAAATATTCTGACGCCTTTGTCCTCCAATGCCTTTGTGAGGGCAGATTCCTGCTTGTCGGACCCTGATACGGTAAAGCCTGCCTCGAGGAGAACCTCCGCGAGGCCGCTCATACTGATGCCGCCGATTCCGACAAAGTATACATGAATTGGGTGACGAAAATCAATCTGATACATAATGACACTTCCTGTTTTTATTGTTATTAAGGTACTCATACTATTATACGCATTTGCATGATAAAAAACAAATGATATTTGCATATAACTTTAAAAAAGTTAGTATGCCCAAAATTGACAATGAAAAATAGCAGATTTTGAAAATCAATAGTTAAAATTAACAAAAAAAGGCTTTATTTTTAC
>CAMWLB010000016.1 GCA_947174985.1 uncultured Lachnospiraceae bacterium
GTTTTACGACATACGGCCACTGTCCGACACAGAAGGAGCGCTTGTGCAGCAGAAAAACGATCTAACCGGAAAACCCTCTCTTATGAAAGAATTAAATATCGGTCTGATTAAAGAAGCCTTAACCAAGTACCAAAGCACCACAAGGGTAGAGCTTTCCTCTATCACGGGTATCAGCCAGCCAACTGTCAATCTTTTAATCAAACAGCTATTGAAAGAACGAACCGTCATCAGCGTCGGTACCATACAGGCAGCACGCGGCAGAAAAGCAGAAGTATTTGCACTGAACAACAAGCGTTACCTGATAGCTTCCCTTATTGTAACGGAGAACGAATTTCAATATGCCATATCAGACATGAATCTTAACCGCGAGGCCTCTGTCACATTCCCCCGCAATCCCGACAGCACATTTTCGGAGCAGCTCTGTTCCATTGTCCGATTTATGCTGGAGCAGAACAAGTATGTCCGCGCCATTTCAGTCGGCGTCCCGGGAGCGGTCTCTGAAGCCGGTCAGGTTTTTGCGATTCCCCACATTCCGGAATGGGAAAGAGTCAATCTGAAAAGTCTTTTAGAGCGGGAATTCGGCCTTCCCGTCCTGCTTGTGAATGACATCAATGCCATTGCTGTCGGCTATGCAGGCAGTGTACAAACCGGCGTACAGGATTTAGTATATCTGCATGTGGAAAACAACAGCATCGGCGCCGGCATCATTATAAACGGCAGACTCTATCCCGGTTTTACAAGCTTTGCCGGTGAAATTGGCTATATGCAGGTCGAAGCCGGCAAAAAAACGGAGGATATGCTGGCGGATACCAATCCTTCGCAGCGTACAGCCCTCCTCGAAGCCATCGCTACCAATATTATATGCGTTTTAAACCCTGAGAAAATTGTAATCGGAGGAAAAGACATTCCTGACGGTCTGTACGAACATGTACAAAAAGGAAGCTTTATGCAGTTACCTGAAGAAATCATGCCACAGATTGTTGTCATTGATTCCAATCTCGACTTCTATTTTCATGGGCTTGGAGAAATGGGAAGAAAACTTCTCGACAAAGACATCCGTTTAGCTTAAAATTACAATGCAGAACCGCCCGTTTTCCCCAAAACGGACGGTTCTCTTTATTTTATATTATTGATACCTTCTCTTTGAATACGTCTGTAAAATCTCTTAGTCCGCAGTAACCGTTTCTGCCCACTCAAGGTAGCCGAGCCTCTCCGTATCCAGCATACCCTGCTCGTCTGCAGTCATACTGTCCACGATCTCCCTTACCTTTTGCACATAAATGAAATCTCTGGGAGCGGCAGGATCAGAGCTGTTTCCTGCAAGACGCATGCCAACCTGTCCTCCATCCGGATTCAAATATCTGAGCAGCTTGTTTACCACATTCACCTTCTCTTCCGATGTCATTGTCCACGGGAATGTCTTCGGGTTCTTAATGCTAAAGTCTACCCATATAATACCGCAGTTCTGTCCCGTAACCTCGGCCAGTCTCTGTCCAAGTGACTGTACAACAGGATCTTCCATCGTATAATACCATGTTGCATCGGATTCATATCCAATCTGATAGAGTACATCATTGTCAGGAAAAGCATCTGCAAAGCGCTTGAACTCAGGCACAAATCCAAGAACATCGTCAAGCTCTTCATCATATATGCCCAAAACATCTCCGATAGAACTTCCAAATCCCTGGCTGTCATTGACAAACAGGATATCGCTTCTATAAGTAGGAGGAAGATACCGGATGTTGTAGTGCTTCAGGAAAAGCCTATACTCCGGATTAATTTCCTTAATGTGCTTATCCCACTGCTCTGCCAAGACATCAGAAATGGGAAGACCGGAATCCTCTGTAACACCGTGATACCACTCCACATCTACACCGACTCCCACTACACAGGGATGGCTGCCATACTGTGCCAGAATCAAATCAATCAATGTTTCCACATCTGCAAATCCGGGCTCCACCTGCAAATAAACCTCAATCCCGTTTTCGTCAAAATAGTTGAAATACTCTTCATGGGATAAATGGTTTTCACGGGTCGGCTCAGAAAAATAAATATACTGCTCTTCCAATGCTGCCGTATCCACATCATCCCCCGGTAAAAACTCGAGATTACATCCCATTCCGCTCAAGCTGCCCACAATCCATACCATCGTCGGCTTTGCGGAAGGATACCACTCCTGCATCTGGTCGGTAACACTCTTCCATTCCTCCGGCAAAAGCCATCTGTCTCCAAGTCCATAAACGGAGGAACGAGTTCCTGTATAAGCGACACGTGCAAGTGCATCATCCTGCGAATTCCCGGCTTCCCTAAGAATGTAATAATGCTCTACATATGCCTGCTGCATATCCGTCAGCGCATCGTACATTTCCGCAACCTGCGCAACCTCATCCGCATTGTTTACATCCATATTCAAAATAGCATCGTCCACATTGCGTCCCGCTTCCAGATTGTTCCGTTTTTCCTCCTGGAATCCCGGTATCAAGTCATTATATGCCAAAAACTTGCTTTCATAGAGCGGTACCAGTTCTTTGACGGTATCCTCTCCGAGTACCTCTTCCAGCTCGTAATACTTTTCTTCCATCAGCCATGTTATGCCGCCGTCCTCCACTGCGTCTAACGGTGTATCACGAATCCATAAATTCAAAGTCCGCGCCTCAGCCATAAGCAGCTGCTGAAGTGTACCATCTTCTTCCAATACCGCCTGTTCCTCTTCTTCCAGAGAATCAAACAGCGCCCTTACCAGCGTAACCGGCTCTCTATATTCCGATATCTCTGCTGTCTGCGCATCAAATCCATCTCCATTAATTGCCAGACCGGCAATCATTTCTTTGACATACGCTGCCTCTTCTGAAAGATTTTGAGATGTATCATCTACCTTATTATCCGTGTTTTCTTCTTTATTCACGTCTGTTTCCTGTCCCTGATTTGTAGTGTTCTGCGGCGTTGTGCTCTCGGAATCCTCCTCTTCCCTGCCCTTTCCGCATCCGGCAAACACTGCCGTAAGCATGCAAAACGCCAACGCAAGTGATAAAACCTTCTTTTTCATTGTATACCCTCCTGTTCTTACTGTAAACATAACTTTCCTATACAGCACGCCGGTCAAAACCATTCCTCCTGTACCTCCTTTCACGGCACCGACGAATATAAAATTAAAAGCATTAAAAATTTGTCCACAATACTTTTTCTGAATGCTGTAAAATATTGTAAATACTGCGATTATCTTGCTGCTTTACTTATTTAAGATTCTTAAATATATATGTATATTACCATACTTTTCTCTTCCTTGCAAGACAAAAAGAAAGAAAGGAAAATTTTGTGGTTTTTAACTATCAGAAATTGTAAATTTCTTCGAAATGAAGTATAATGCTATATAAAAGAGGAAAGAGTCAATCCGGCGCTATCCGGCTGATTCGGAATGGAGGAATTCATGGAATTAAAAGACTTTATGGACTTATCGAAGCTGCAGGAGATTCAGGATAATTTTTCTAATGCCACCGGTCTTGCCGCCATAGCAGTCGGAATACACGGAGAATATCTGACAGAGGGCAGTAATTTTACAGATTTTTGTATGAAATATACCCGCGGCTCTTCGGAGGGCAACCGCCGCTGCGTAAAATGTGACAATGAATGTACTGGTACTTACTTCTGCCATGCCGGATTGATGGATTTTTCAGTGGACATTGTTGTAGACGGCCAAAAAGTAGGCGCTATCATCGGTGGACAGGTGCTTCCCAATCCTCCCGATGAAGATGCCTTTCGGGAAACGGCAAGAGAACTTAGCATAGACCCTGAGCAATACATAAAGGCGCTCCGTGAGGTACCCATCAGCACAGAAGCAAGAATTCGTTCTGCCGCTAATCTTTTGGGCATCATTGTAAACCAGCTTGTAAATCTGGAATATTTTAAATACAACAATACCAGCCGACTGGATATTCTGAAACAGGAAATTCAACATTCAACCCAGATTATCCAGACCATTAACGGCAATACCAGTCACTTAAAGGCAATCGCTACCAAACAGAAGATGCTCTCCTTAAATGCAAGTATTGAAGCGGCGAGAAGTGGTGAAGCAGGCGTCGGCTTTGCTGTAGTGGCAAAAAGTATGCAGGATTTGTCTTCACAGTCAGCTGTTATTTACAATGATATCGAGAAATCCGTGGCAGAAATTACAAGTTCAACCTCGGTTTTGGCTTCTCTTTTTGAGCAGAACTAACCATGAACCATCCTTCAAAACGTTTTGACAAAAAAATTATATTTATTGTGCTGACAACGCTGTTATGTTTAATGGTGTTGTCAGCTATTCTTGTTTTTTCGAAAAAAATACATCTTAACAACCTTTTTATAACGTCTTACCCTGTCAGAGGTGTGGACGTCTCCCATTATCAGGGTACTATAAATTGGACTTCTATAGAGGAGCAGAATATTTCTTTTGCTTTTATCAAAGCGACTGAAGGAAGCAGTTATGTGGATAGCTGTTTTTCCCAGAACTGGAAAAATGTTTCCAATACTTCCATCCTTGCAGGCGCCTATCATTTTTTCAGTTTTGACAGTGCTCCTTCCACACAGGCTTCCCATTATATTGAAACCGTCGGTCCGCTTCTTGAAAAGCTGCCACCGGTGATTGATGTAGAATATTATGGCGATAAAGAGGATTCTCCGCCGGATAAAAATACCGTTACTGCCAATTTACAGGAGTTGTTGAACCTATTAGAAGAGTATTACCATGTGAAACCCATTATTTACACTACTTATTCCGTATATGACAGATACATTAAAGGGATATTTGATGATTATCCCCTGTGGATTCGAAATGTGTATTATACGCCTAATTTGGACATAGGAAACCGTTGGACATTCTGGCAATATTCTGATATGGGAAAGCTCAACGGTTACACGGGAGAAGAGCCTTTTATTGACTTGAATGTATTCCATGGAACACTGGAAGAACTGCAAAAATATACCGTATCACAATAAACGCAGGAATCTGTTGCTGAACGGGCGGAAATGCTTGAAATTTTTATCAATTAGGAGTAGAATGACAAGGATTAATTCGATACGAATGAAAGGAAGTAGAAAAATGAACAAGAATCAAAACAAATGGATATGTGCTGCTATTCCGGCGCTTTTGCTCCATTGCAGCATAGGTACTGTATACTGCTGGTCCATTTTCAGTCAGGAAATTGCTGATTATATAGGCTTCTCAAAGGGAGCTACAGAATGGGCATTCAGCTTTGCCATCTTTTTCCTTGGCATGTCTGCAGCGTTTTTGGGAAATGTAGTGGAGAAGGACATTCACAAATCGTCTCTTATCGCCGCTATCTCTTTTGCACTGGGCATGGCCGGCACTGGGTTCTTCATATATTATGGTGGACAACATCCTCATAGCCCATTGGCGTTAATCGGTATCTATGTATGCTACGGCTTTATCATGGGTATTGGTCTCGGCACTGGTTATCTTTCTCCGGTCAAAACGCTTATGCTCTGGTTTGAAGACAGAAAAGGTCTTGCCACTGGTCTTGCCGTTGCAGGTTTTGGCGCTGCAAAGGCAATCGCAAGCCCTATCATGCAGGCATTGCTTGACAATTTAGGTGAAGGCGGCATTTACAAAATGTTTTTCATTTTAGCATGTGTTTATTTCGTGATGATGTTTGTCGGACATTTGCTGTTAAAGAAACCTGCCGGCTGGCATGAGCCTCAGAAAAAAGAAAAGGGACAGAGCATTTTGTCCGTCATCAAAAGCCGTCCAATTACAAATTACATTGGCATCTGGCTGATGTTCTATATCAACATTACCTGCGGCCTTGCACTGATTTCTCAGGAAAAAATGATTGTGAAGTGTATCGGTCTTGCCGGAATGGTCGGTGTCATTTCCACCGTATCCGCAGTCTTTAATGCAGGCGGACGCCTCGGCTTCTCCGCATGGGCAGACAAGATGAAGGATAGAAATACTATTTACAAGCTGATTTTCATCCTTTCTATTGCCTTTACAGGATTGGTCATCCTAACGGGCGGTATCAAGAATGGACAGGGAAATATTGTACTGACAATTCTTGTGTTGGGATTAATTTTTGTGGTAAACGCTGGCTACGGCGGCGGTTTCTCCAATGTACCCACCCTTCTTTCTGACCATTATGGTATGGGCAGCATCAGCGCGATTCACGGAATCACCTTATCCGCATGGGCATTTGCAGGTCTGACCGGCAATCAGGTTGCCAATTTGATTGTAAACAGTACTGGCTCATTTAGTGTGGATTCCCACGGAAACAGTATTAACCCGGTGGGCTATCAAAATGTATTGTATTTGACAGTTGTTCTCTATATTATAGCGCTGCTTATCAGTATCTTTTTGGTACACCCTTCCAAAACAGATAAAAAGGCAAACTAAAAGAATTGTTATCGCAGAAGAATAAAACCAAAAAGGCGTTACTCCTCACGAAGATATACTTCATAAGGAGAACGCCTTTTTATGATATAGAACCCTATTTGTATAAAACATAATCCTGCATTTCTTTTAAAAATCCCGCCTTTGTCAACGCTTCCCTTGCCATGTCCGGATACTCCTTCACCACAATCCGCTTTTGTGCGGGGAAAATTTTTCCGCTCTTATATTCCTCCACAAAGAGCTTCAGACATGCATCCTGATATTCCTTTTCCAGTACACGCAATGTTTTTCCCTGTCTTTCCATGACCATAACCGGAAGACCGCCGAAACATGCGACAGCGCTGCCCGGTACATTTAAGAAATTTCTTTCTTCCTTATGCGGCAGCACTTTCCCCCAATATTGTGCCGGGTCCGCTGCGTTTATCCAGATTATTTTTTTCTCCGGATTTTGCAGCAGGCGCGTTACAGCCGGATAATCTTTCCCCCTGATAAACTGCGCACCGGACAAACCTTCTACAAAATATCCTCTTCTTGCCTGCCCTGTGTACTCCCATATACGCAGCACTGACAAAGCTTCCTGCCACGAAAGATTACATTCCGCCGCTGTCTCACGACATAAAATCAGGCATCTGTCAAAGCAGCTCTCCAGTTTTTCTTCTATGGACTGCTCCCTGACGGGCCTTACCACATCCCATCTTCCTGCCCGCAGCGCTTTGACATGCAGATTAACCCGCTGCCTGACTGCTGCCTTTTTTGTTTTTTCCCTGTCGAGCCATTGACGCACCGGAACATAGCTGTCCGCGCACACCAGACCCTTTTCCAACAATGACAAAAGCGTATCGTAAGGGGATTCGCCGGAAAGAAGCCCGTTCAATGACTGCAGAAAGCTTGCACCACGCTTTAAAAGCGCCTCATAGATAATCCTCTCTTTTTCCGTAAGGTCTTTTGCACAGCCTTCCATATCTGCATCCCAATCCACATCTGCCAAATAATCAAAACGCAGATTTTTCTTCTCCTCCATATGCCAGAACAATTCCCCTTCCGCGAGAAAAGAATCCAACAGTGTCTCCCGATAATTTTTGACCCTTTTCGGAAGCAGAATACTTTCCCAATAGGACGC
The DNA here is from genome assembly GCA_947174985.1 of uncultured Lachnospiraceae bacterium. Classification (GTDB taxonomy): domain Bacteria; phylum Bacillota; class Clostridia; order Lachnospirales; family Lachnospiraceae; genus Acetatifactor. Next base: position 7,503 of record CAMWLB010000016.1, read on the forward strand.
CGGAAATACTGCACCCGCATACTGCTTCAATGTATTTTGCAGACATTCCGCAGCAGGTGCACTGGAATCTGTCCGGGCAAGCAGAAGCGCCGCATAATTCTCAGGCGGACAAGTCTGTATTTCTTCACGGCGGTTTTTCAGCGTTCGCCTTCTGGCACGGCGGTACAACACGGCATGATAATACCGCTCCTCCTGTTTTATGGCTTCTTCTCTTTTGCACAATTCCTCCAAAAGTGTCTCTGCAAAAGATGGCTCCCAGCCATAGCGGGCGCCCGTCTGTACTGCGTCAGCGCCTCCTCTGTAGCGAAGCATACGCCTTACAATATGGAGCTGCGCCTCCCTTCTGTCCGTCGCTTCATGCTGCTCCATCCCTTCCTTTTCTCCTAAAGCAAGCGCATATTCCTCCTCATGCTCAGCAGCAATCCATAGTCCCTGCTCTAGATAGCTTACTCGGTCTGCTTTGGCAAGATTGTCCAGCCACTCTGCCGGAATTTCCAATTCCCCGGCCGCCAAATCGCCCTCCGTCATTAAAAGAGAATGAAGCTGCCCTTCATTTTCGGGAAGCTTTTCCCGCTCCGACATTTGTGCAAGCTCTCTGCTGTCCGGCAGAATCAATTCTTTTTCCTGCTTCAGCGCTTCCTCTATCGCCCCATGAATACCGCGGGGCGTAGGGAAATAGTCATACATGACTGCTGCCTCCTGTCCCCACTGAAGAGGAAGCGACATGGGGGAAGGAATCTCTGTGTAAACCTCCCGCACCTCCACAATTCCCGCCTGCATATCGCATAATAACTCTTTTACGCCTTCCGCGTCCCACAGCTCGTGCATACATTCCCTTCGAGTTTCCCGAATCAGGGGGTGCTCCTTCTCCCTTACCACCTGCTCCAAAAGCTCCGCACTTCTAAGGCGCTGCATCCACAAAGGCTGCCTGCCATTGCCCTTTACTCCCATCATCAGCGCGCGCCCACTGTTATAGCGAAATGCCATATTGAAAACAGGAGTTGCTGGCAGCATGATTTCCAACTGCCGGATACAAGTGTCAGGGTCCACCATCTGTAACACGCCCTCCGGCAATACATAGCTTCCATAGGAATAGAGCAAAATACCGTCCTCTTCCTCCACACTTCCAATTTCTATCCCCATTTTGTCTCTTACCGCCTGCGCTGCAAGGAGTGCAAGCGGCGCGTTAATCCTTCTTCCAAAGAGGGAATGAATCATCAACTGGCTGTTTCCCGAGGAATCCTTAAAGTGCTCCACCAGAATGGTTTTGTTATCCGGCAGGCTCCCCGTCGCTTTTATCTGCCTTTCCAGATAGCCGGAAGCAAGACTGACTGCGGTTTCGTCCAGCCCTAATTTCTTTAAAGTCTCTGCAAGCTGTCCTTTTTCATATGCTTCCTGAAAAGAACGAAACATGCGCCCGAAAGCTTCTCCCGTCCGCCTGTCTCTTCCTTTCAATTCTCCATGCCAAAAAGGAAGCCTTGCGCCTTCCATTTGTGCCTGTGTTACCGTTACGGTGTCCCTGCTGATATTCACAACCCGCCATGCGAAAGAACCAAGGATGAACCTGTCGCCTTTCTGGGATTCATAGACAAACTCCTCGTCCACCTCTCCCAGTTTTACGCCGTCTTCCGTCCTAACATCGTAAAGACCCTTATCGGGAATGGTGCCGCCCGCCGATACAGCCAACATCCTGCTGTAGCCGTCTCCCTCTACCCTCTCATGAATTCTGTCATACAAAATACGCGGGCGTGCAGGAATATCCCGCTCATGCTCATAGTCTCCCGCCAGCATACCAAGAACCGATTTTACCTCTTCTTTTGTAATATTACGGAAAGACCATGCCCGCGGCAGAATCTCCATCACCTCATCCAGCTCATAGCTTCTGAACGCCGCCATGGAAACCAAATGCTGCGCCAGCACATCCAGACATTCCCTCGGCGGATTTAAGTGCTCTACGCCTCCCTGTCTGGCAAGCTCCGCTGTCATGCCGCAAGACACACATTCCGCCGCCGTTCTGGGAAACAGGTACATCACACTGACTCTGCCGGGATTATGTCCTGCCCGTCCTAACCGCTGCATGGTTCCGGAAATAGTACGGGGACAGCCAACCTGCAGCACCTGGTCGATTTCCCCGACGTCAATGCCCAGCTCCATAGACGAAGTAGCGCACAAAAGCCGGAGCTTCCCGTCGCGCAGCGCAAGCTCCGTCTCCATTCTCTGTTCTTTTGATAAGCTTCCATGATGGACACGGGCAAAGCCCTCCCCGCCTAAAAGATTGACATAGTACGCCAGTTTTTCCGCATACCTTCTTCCCTCTACGAACGCAATCACGCTGCGGCTCTGTTGGCAGTACTGATAGACAAGCGCACCCAGCTCCTCCCAGACAGGGTCTTTTCTTCTGCCCTTGGAAACGTCAGCATAGGGACTTAAGACTTCGAGACTGACATTCTTTTTCATGAAAGGGGCTGCAATTTTTACCTCCTCAGGCGCAAGGTACGCCGCCGCCATGGAAAGCGGCTCAATGGTTGCAGACAGACCAATTCTCTGTAGTGGTTTTTTACATAGAAAATCAAGGCGCGCCAGTGACAGCATCAGGTGCGCGCCTCTCTTCGTATCGATAACGGCGTGAAGTTCATCCAGGATGATTGCTTTTGCCGTTGCCAGAACATTCTGTCCTGTCTTGCTTGTTAGCATCAGATATAGGGATTCCGGCGTAGTAATCAGAATATGCGGCGGGTTTTTTACCATCTTCTGCCTGTCCCGCTGCGAGGTATCCCCTGTCCGGATGCCTATTTGGATTTCCTCTTCCGCCCCTATTCCCTCCAAAGGACGTCTTAAATTTTCCCTTATATCTGCCGCCAGCGATTTCAGGGGAGAAATGTAGACAAGCTGCAGTTCCCGCTTTAATGTGCCTTCCTCCGCCTGTCGCTTCATTTGGTCCAGAAATACCAGAAACGCGGAGAGCGTCTTTCCGGTTCCTGTCGGCGCCGACACAAGCACATGCTCTCCCTGTGCAATCACCTGCCACGCCTCCTTCTGTACCGGAGTCGGCTCCCCAAGCGTATTTTCAAACCATTCTGCGGTTTCCTTCCTAAAAAGGGTTAATACATTTTCCATGCGATTCCTTTTCCCTGGCTACTGGATATCCGTCATAAGCTCCAGCACCGTATCATAGCCTTTTTCCACTGCCAATTGTACCGGAGTCTCGCCCTTGTTGTTTGCATGATTATAATCAGCGCCTTTTTTAATCAAATACCGTGCCGCTTCTACGCTGCCACGTCTTAGAGCATAGTATAATGCTGTATTTCCATCATTATCTACCATATTGATATCGGCTCCCTCGCGAATCAGTTCCTTAATCATATCCTTGTCTGTATAGAGCATCATAAGGGTCATGCCTTCATTATCCACATGGTTGATGTCCACACCTTTGTCCATAAATATGGGAAGAACCTCGTCGATTGCCCTGACCTCCGGCATCAGCATAATGGGAGTTTTTCCGTCTTCTCTTGCTATATCTATATTTTTCAGCTCTTTCAGGACTTCTGCTCTCTCTTCCGGTCTTAATTTTCCGCCAAACTTCTTTTCCATAAGCGCAAAATGAGCCGGTGTTTCGCCCTTTAAGTTCTTCATGGTGTCATCCGCACCTGCTGCAATCAAAAGTTTTACAATATCCGCCAATCCCTGGGTGCAAGCCTCATGAAGAGCTGTTATTCCCGACTCTGCAGGTTCGTCCTCCGTAAGATTGACATCTACGCCTTTCTCTATCATGACTCGCAACATACCTGTATGACCTTCTTCTGCAGCATAATGAATTGCCGCTTTGCCATCATTGTCCACCTGTTCCATGGATTCTTTAGAGAAAATCTCTGCTGCCTCTTCAAAGAATAATTCTTCCGCCTCTTCTCTCCTTTTATCCATAGATGCTATAATATTGGCAGGAGTTTTTCCGTCTATCACTGCTTCGTCCATGTCCACACCCAGTTCCATCATCTTTTTCATGGCGCCTATGCCATCTTCCAGACACTCATCCCGCAGACAGGTTATATCGCCATGGTGGTGAATCGGCACCGTAAAATCAAATCCTGCTTTTACGCAGAAATCCAATACCTGATATGCCTTAAACCGTAATGCCCTGTGAATGACATCTTTAATACAATAAAACTCATCATCATCATCCACATCTATCTGCTTCACCAGCTTTTCTGTCACATACAGAGCAAGACCCATACCGTCTCTATTATCTTCTTCTATTCTGAAATATGCACGTTCTGTAATTTCGCTTAATGTATTCGTGTCCATACGCTTTTTGCCAACAGGCTCTGCGCCATGGTCCGTCAAAGCGATACAGAGGGCCTGATTGTTATAATCCGCAGCCTGCTTGATAGGCGTTACTCCATCATTGTTTGCCACATTTACCATGTCCCTGCACTTATCCATCAGTTTAAGCGCAGCCGTCATGTGACCATTTCTGATTGCCATCATCAAAAGGGTATTGCCTTTTTCATCTACATAATCAGTTTCTGCACCCTTTTCCAAAAATACCTCCGGCAGCGGCCATGTATAATAAGAGTTGTTTGAAATGGATAAAATACGTGCAAGCGGCGTAAATCCGTCCGCATCCTTCTGATTGACGTCAATATCAAGCAGACGTGCTATCTCTGCTCTTTGTTCCACACTATTCTCCATAGTAGCCGTGCTTTTTACGAGTCCTTCAAAGTTTGGATATGCTAGAAGATGATATGCATTCATGCCTCTCTTGTCGCAGACAGAAGTATCAGCGCCGTGCTCGATTAAAAGCTTGGCCATTGCCAGATTCCCGCGGAAACATGCCAGTAGGAAAGGCGTAAAACCATACCCCTTCTGGTCAGGCAAATTAACTTCTTCCGTCATTCTTCCGTCACACAGCATTTTTTCCACTGCATCATAAAAATTGTGCCAGACCAAAAAGTGAAACAAGGTAAGTCCATAGTAGCCGCCCGTCGTCAGCAATGTTTCTTTTTCACATTCCGCCACACAAGCCTCTATCTCTTGTACGACCTCTTTTTTGAAAACACTGTACCTGTATATGGCATCTTCATGATTTCCTTCCCACCAGGGTATGTACCGCGCCTCACTGGTTCTTTGACTGGAATTTGCAAACAAATTCATTAACTCTTTTACTTCCATAAATACCTCCTTGACTGCTTGAAAATGGCAGTTTTTTGCATGAATCCATTGTACCACAGAAGGACTTGCTTTACTATTTCAGACTTATTAATTTTCTCTTTAGAAAAGCAAAACAAATTATAAAAAACAGAATTCCATATACCGTGGTAATCGGTGTCGCAAGACCCACCAGTATTAAAGAGGCATTCGGAAGCTTTGATACAAAAACAGAAACCGGAATACGAATACAAAATGCTGAGGTAATTCCCTGCACCATGACAGGAATACTTTTCCCACATCCGTTAAAATAGCCAATACTGGAAAACAGAATACAGGTCAAAATACAATCCACAGAAAAACCTTTCAGATAATCTGCACTTTGTGCAATCACTTCCGCATCATTTGCAAACAATGACGATATCTGCGCTCCTCCAAAAAACCCAACGAGAAAGATAATAATTCCGACACTGCATCCCGTAATCATGGCAACATAAAATCCTCGTTTTGCCCTGATTTTTTCTCCGGCGCCAATATTTTGCGCCACAAACGCAGAAACACTCTGCATAACCGACGACGGCACAAGCATGATAAAGGAAACGATTTTCTGCGCCACGCCGTACCCCGCCGATGGCATCAATCCCATATTATTTACAATGGTATTAATTACCAAAAATGATATCTGCACCATAGCCTCCTGCAAGGCAATCGGAATCCCTACATTCAATATCATCTTAAGTTCTTTTCTATATATTTTGCATTGTTTTAGAGAAAACAAAATAGGAAGGCGCTGTCTGCGCAGCACGAAAAGCGAAATCACAACGGACACTAACTGCGCTGCTACCGTGGCAATTGCCGCGCCCGCCACATCCATTCGGAACACACCGACCAAAAGTAAATCCCCGACAATATTGACCACACAGGCAATCCCGACAAAAAGCAGGGGCAGATTTGCATTTCCCACCCCTCTTAAAATACCACTGATTACATTATAGGCAATGATAACCAGAATACCGCCGGAACAAATCCGGATATAGGAAATCGTCTTTGCGACGGATTCTTCCGGTACTTGCAGAATTACCGCAACATTACCTGCAAACAATTCCAGTAAGACCGTCATCACAATGCCGATAATCACAAACAGAAAAATGGTCGTTCCCACTGCCTCTCCCGCATCCTCCGGTTTTCGTTCTCCTATATGCTGTCCGATGGTAACGGTGGCTCCCATGGCAAGACTGACGATTACAAAAGTTACCATCTGCATAAATGCACTGCCCGTTCCCACTGCTGAAATGCTGGATGCATCTCCAAACTGCCCGACTATCAGTAAATCCACCGCTCCGTAGGCCGCCTGCAGTATCAACGCTCCCAGCACCGGCACAGCAAACCGGAGCAGGGAACCAAATACCGGTCCCTCCACAAGCGAATTTTGTTTTCCCTTTTCCATTCTGTATTCCTCTCTTTTAACGATTGATTCTACCTGTTCTATTTTAGCAGTTCTTCATAATATTGTTTATCCAAATCTTTGAAAACATTAAAAATAATTCTGTCAAATTTGCTCTCAAAATCATGCAGCACGGATGTAACCGTTTCTACCGCAATCTTCGCCGCCTCTTCATTGGGAAAATGAAATTCTCCTGTGGAAATACAGCAAAATGCTACGGAACGAATCCCGTTATCTACACAACATTTCAATACACTCTCATAACAATGCCTTAAATCCTGCCTGAGCTGCTCCGTAAGACGATATCCGACAATCGGCCCCACTGTATGGATCACATATTTCGCCGGAAGATTATAACCCTTCGTCAGCATCGCCTGTCCCGTCGGTTCTTCATATCGGGAGCCATATTGGATTCGCCTCTGATTCATCTTATGATTACACTCTGCCCGAAGTGCAATCCCCGCCGCACTGTGAATCGCATTGTCAATACACCTGTGGCACGGTACAAAACAGCCCAGCATCTGCGAGTTTGCTGCATTTACAATCGCTTCAACGGCAAGTCTTGTAATATCTCCCTGCCAGACAGAAAGCTTATCTCCGTAGGGATGTCTGCTGCCATACTGCTCTTTGACCGTCCTGATATCAGATACTGCCACAATTCCTTTTTCTTCTGCTTCCAACGCAAGAAATTCATCCTGCACCTTCACAACATCCTCTGCCATCTCTTTTGGCATACGAATATTCATCAAAGAACGCAGTGCCATCCGTTTGCTCTCATAATCATCTTCCACTTCCAAGTCTTTATATTGTTTCGAATCTTTTTTAAATTCCTGCAGCAGATAATCCAGTCTGTCCTGCTGTGTTGCAAAACTTTTCATCTGTGCCGTTTCCTTTCCATTGCCTTTTTATAATGTTAATGGTAATCATGCTGCCAGCAGCAGATAGATTACCGTAAGCAAAAGACCTACGCAGAATAGCAGCAGTCCGAACGAAAGGCTTCTGCCAATAATGAGGCTTTCTTCCTCCCACTCCTGATAAATCAGCGCAAACTTATGCTCATAATCTACATTTCGCGGATTTTTTTGCCAGATACTGCGGTTTCCCAGCCGTTGTAATCCATTTGCCGCACGGCCTGCCATATGGGTAAAACGGTTACCCTCCAAAAGTTCTTCCGGAAGCTTGCTGTCCCGATAAACAGTCTTACGCAAAAGCACTACCACGCCATCTACCAAACTGTCAAGCACACGACAGAACACGCCGCACACAAATGGCAATGCGTGCAGGAGTATCGGACAGTACACCAGATTCTCCAAATCCAGCCAGCGGTTCCACCTGCCCGCGTAGATTCTGCAGCCGTTCTCCCGCTTCATAAGCACTGTACGCACCACAAACAGATACACCAGTATGCCGATACCGATGGAAATACCTGCTCCTTTTAAACTGCTCAGACTAAACCAGTCTACTATAACCTGTCCGCCCTCTGCCAAAACATACTGCAAACCTGCTGCCGTCCCATTTACAAAAAGACTTTGTCCCATATCTGCCAATTTTCCCATTATGAAATCCGGCATAAAGCCAAGAACCGGAAGCAATGTCGCGCCTGCTGCAAGTACAATGCCGCTGATTTTATTCATATATTGACCCTTCAGGGAATCAAATTGACGCTGCGTTTCCTGATTTTGATTTTTTTCGATAAAGAGCGCCACATAGAGCTTGGCCATATATGCCACGGTCAGTCCGCCGCTGATTAAAAACGCCCACTCCACTCCTTGTAGCACGCCAGCCGACAGATAACTGCCCGCCTGTCCCTCCGCTGCCATACGGGTAAATTCTACAATGCTCTCATGCAGCAGCGTTTTGCTCACATAACCGTTCCAAAGCGGCATTCCGCCAATGCCAAGCGCCCCCATAAGAAAACAATAATGCAACAGCGGTTTTTTTCTCCCAAATCCCCTGATTTCGTTGAGATTCAGCTTATGCAGGTTCATAAATACCACGCCCGCTGCCAAAAACAATACCAGTTTAATCAGGGAGTGATTGACCATATGCAGAACCGCGCCGCGCACTGCCAACGCATTTTCCTCCCCCAAAAGTCCTGCCAGTCCCACACCCACCAGCACAAATCCAATCTGTGACACAGAAGAGCAGGCAAGCGTCTGCTTCAAATCCACAGAAAACAGCGCCAGCAAAGCGCCCAGCACCATAGTCAGTACGCCCATGGTCAAAATCAAAGTCCCCCAGACCATATCTTTGTAAAACACGGTAGCTGTCAATAACAAAATACCAAACACGCCTGTCTTGGTCAGCACACCTGACAAGAGCGCCGAAGCAGGCGCAGGTGCAACAGGATGCGCCTTAGGCAGCCAGATATGAAGCGGAAACGCGCCGGCCTTTGCCCCAAATCCAAAGAGCAAACATAATCCCGCTGCAGGCAGCAGGCTGCTGTCCGCGCCGTAGAAAAGAAAGAGACCCATGAGCATAACCAGCCCGCCGATGACTGACACACCCAGATAGGTATTTGCCGCCCGCATTGACTCCGCCTTTTCGTCATGGGCTACCCACGCAAAGGATGCCAGCGACATCATCTCGAAAAAGATAAAGATGGTGAAAAAATCCTGCGCCAGAAACACGCCTTCCGTTGTTCCCAAAATCAAAAGCAGAAAGAAATAATATCGGTTCCGGTTGTGGTAATGTGCGAAATACTCTTTGGAAAAGATTGTCGTCATAAACCATAGAAAGGCCGCCACCGTTCCATAGAGTACCCGAAAGCCATCCATCTGAAAATGGAGTCCCATACCGCAGATTTCGGGAATATTCGCCACGCCGCAGTTTACACCGCCCAGAGTCAGCACGAACAAAAACAGGAATATGGCAAGCTCCAGACTACAACACATAAACACAAAGTAGTCACGCTCGCTCTTATGATGCCGTCCAATCAGCCACCCCGCTAAAGCCGCCGCCATAGGGAAAAATACTGCCGCATAGGCAAGCAGATACAGATGATTCAAAATCCAGTCCATTATTTTCAAACCCTCCTGTCTGATTACGCTCCCAGTCTAATACACCCCTTTTGAAACCTGCATCAAAAAGGTTGTCACTGGCGCGGAATGTAGACCAAAATACACAATCATTATCACAAATATGCCCAATGGCAGCAGCATCTTCCAGTCCGGATCATGTATGTCTTCCCATCGGGGAACGTTGTTCGGAATGTCTTGTACAGACGATTTATCCGGAAAGAAAGCTCTTACCACAATATTCAACATATAGACTGCCGTAAGCAGCGCACTCACCAGCAGGCAGCCGATACCTGCATAGGCAAAAATACCGCCGCTCTCCACCGCTGCGGCCGCCAGATTCCACTTGCTAATAAATCCCGCAAGACCCGGCACTCCCATCAGCGCCAGGGCAGACACAGTAAAGAATCCAAATACTACCGGCATTCGATACCCCAGGCCATTCAGCTCATGGACATACTGCCTGTCCGTCTGATACATAACGGCTCCCGCACAGAAAAAAGAACAAATCTTCATGACTGCATGAAATACCATATGTGTCAGCGCGCCCGCCATGCCAAGGGGCGTCAGTATCAACACGCCAAACAAAATATAGGAAAGATTGCTGATGGTGGAATATGCCAGCCTTCTCTTAATATGTGTCTCTTTTACAGCACGACTGCACCCGTACACAATAGTGAACAGCACAATCGCCATAAGCACCTTCTGCGCCCAGGTATTCCGCACAAAATCCGCTCCAAAACTATAATAGGTCAATCGGATAATGGAAAAGGCGCCGGCTTTCACTACCGCTACCGCATGTAATAAAGCCGTCACGGGCGTGGGCGCCACACTCGCCTGCGGAAGCCACGCGTTAAACGGACAGATTGCTGCCTTTACGCCAAATCCCATAAAAGCCATGACATAAACCAGCAAAAGTACATTCGTCCGTCCGCCGATTTTGCCCAAATCCAACACACCGCCTAAAATGAAATCTGCGGTGTTTCCATAGACAATCACAAAAATCAGTCCCAGAAAGGCAAAGGCTGCGCCGCCCAGTGAATAGCACAAATATTTGCGGCTGGCAACAATGGCTTCCCGCGTCAGAGTATGCATCACCAAAGGCACTGTCACCAGTGTAAGCAGCTCGTAAAAACAGTACAAGGTCATTAAATCCGCGGCAAAGGCAATCCCAAGAACGACTCCATAAGTTACCGTATAGAAGAGAAAAAATATTTTCTCATTTTCTTCCTTTGTCATATAGGTAAAAGCATAGAGCGTCGCCAGAGGCCACAACACACTGACCAGACCGGCAAACACCATGCTCATGCCGTCCACATGGAAACTGATGGTGAGATTTCCCGTAACATGCGCCAGCGTAAAGATACTGTCCTGATGATGCAGCAGCAGATACCACACCAACACACTGTTTAAAATGACTAGACTCTCCAGAAAAATCTCCATATGTGACCTCTTCCGAAAAGGAAGCAGGGAAGCCAGAATACCGGCTATTACAGGAATTAAAATTACAACTAATATCATATCGCAGCCTCCTTCCTAAAATGTCACCAGTCGGGTAATCCATTCTGTCATTTGATTCGTAAGCATATTTGGCAGGATTCCCATCAGCACAAAAAGCACGGTTAGAATCAGTATAGGCACATTCATGAGCGCCGGCGGCTCGTGCTTCTTCAATGCCTTATCATCATAGTCAGCCCCGGGAAAAAAGCCTGCAATCGCCGGAGGCAGCAGATAACCCGCAGTCAACAGCGCACTGACAAGAAGCACTGCCGGACCAAGCAGGAAAAAGACCTTATCTCCACAGGAAAGCCCGCCCATAGCCAAATACCATTTACTTATAAAGCCTCCTGTGGGCGGCAAGCCGATTAACCCCATGGAAGCAATCGTATAACACCACATCAGTAT
>CAMWLB010000017.1 GCA_947174985.1 uncultured Lachnospiraceae bacterium
TCGATAACCTTTACGGTGGCATACGCGAAGATAACGCAGCCGATTATCTGACTGACAATGTGCATCTCAACGCAGAGGGCAGAAAGCTTGTCGCTGCGCAGATGAAAAAGGCGCTGGAAAAACTCACCGATACCGAATAGTTAAAAAAGCCGGAAAAGTCCGGCTTTTTTCTATAAACCGCTGTCTGCATAGACGGCATACCCGCATATTACATCAAATAGTTCAAATCCATAGGCTTCAAAACTCTCGGACAACTTTTTCCCCTCTGCAAATACCACATAATCGCAGTTCTGCTCCCGCGCCAGTTCCACAATTCTTTCCACGTTCAGGGTTTCCTCCTTCAGCAAGTCATACAGTTCGCTCTGAAATCCCCACACAGACCATCTGCTAATCAGCATTTCCCTGCCGTAGGGCATATTTATCCATGGCGAATACTGACGGACAAACGGTATCAGTTCCTCAGGAAACGCGGCCTTGACCCATTCCCCCTCCACCTCGATGGCATCGCAGATTTTCACTGCTGCCTCCGGCACATGATACCCATTTTCCGCTTTGGAAAAATAAGGGCTTTCATACACAAGACTACCCGACAAAATGATAATGCCGCCAAGCGCCGCTCCCACAATCAGTCTTTTCTTTCCGGCACACTGCAGCATAAGCCTGACCGCCGCATACGCCAAAACAGGAACCACAGGCACCAGCCACAAAATCCGGTAATAGATTTCCTCTCCCGTAAACGCACGGACAATTTTGGCAAACAGGGGGCAGAAAAACAGAAGCAGCACCACAACAGGCATATAGATAAAGACCATTCTGGTATTCTTGCTCTTTTCAGAGACAAACAGCCATACCAACGCCACCAGGAACAGCCCTGCTATCATACCGGTTCCGATATATCCCTTATACTGGGCGAGCGCCCAGTTCCACATACTATCCATGCAAGCCTCCTACCATCATTTCAGTATCATGTACATGCCCATATAAACTGCCGCTGGCAGCAGGCAGAATACAAGAGGAAGTAAAAGCCGCCACCTCTTATAAGTTATCAACGCACACAGTCCAAAAGCGCCGAACAGTACCGCTGTCAAAAAACCGCCGAAGGTACTGCACAAGCAGGAAAAGGTCGTCAGACAGAACAAAAGCATCCAAAGGCTCTTTTCCACCTTTTTGTTTTCTGCAAGACGCTCACCGGCCAGATATACCAGAAAGAAAAACGCAGGAACCACAATATTGCCCAGCGCTGCCTTTCCCTGACGGGTCCTTGTCATCAAAAAAGTTTCCGCCGTGTATAGGGAATAATTACCCCACAAAATCAAAAGTTCCGTAAATATCATAAAAACAGGAAGCTGCCGGCTCTTTCCCTTAAGCAGCCGGCTCCCGATTAATCCATAAATGCAATAAGTCAGCGGAATGAAAACCACCGGCAGCACAATATGCGCCACCGTCGCGGTATGAAGCCCTGTCACCCTCGCCAAAAACGCAATATACAGAGGAAAAGGCGCAAGCGCATGTCTCATGTCCAGACTGGTGGTGCCGCCTGTGTAGGGCAGATAAAAATACAGGGTATCCGTGCCGTCCGCAATGGTGGCAACCGTTACAAAATAGGAGTCATCCCCGTCGGCAAAGGTAAGATAGCCTGCCATGAATAACTGTAAAAGCAGCAGTGCACCAAATACTGCCCATAGTATGATTTCTCTTTTTCCGGTTTTTTCCTTTACCAGCCGCAAAACCGGATGTCTGCGCATATATTGCAGCCTGACAGCGATTCCTGCCACGGATAAAAGAATACAAAGCACTACGAACCACAGTACCAGTGTAGAAAATCTCACTCCTTTTATCACCAAAGGCACTGACACAAACTGAAAGACAGCGAGCAAAACCAGATAGCCCGCCATCCACATAAAACCTGCATTATTTTTCTGTCCATCCACAAAAGACGCTATACCGGCGCCGACTCCCAACGGAATCGCAGCCATAAAAAGCAGTAATATCCCGATTTGCAAAACCAGCATTTTCATCCTCCATACAAAGCGGCAGATTACATGCAGCACTACTGCCTGCTACCGTAAAACTCCTTCACCTTGCCGCTGATATAATCTGCATCATCCGGCTTCAGCTTATAGTACATGGGAAGACGCAGCAGACGCTCGCTTTCCCTTGTTGTAAACCTGTCTTCCCCGTGGAAGCGCCCGAATTTCTGTCCGGCAGGTGCCGTGTGAAGCGGAATATAATGGAATACGGATAAAATATCATTCTCCTTCAAAAAGTTTATCAAAGCTGTCCGTTCTTCCATATCCGCCGTCTTGATATAGAACATGTGCGCATTGTGGACACATCCCTCCGGCACCACGGGCAGCTCTATTCTGCCCTTGTCCGCAAGAGATGCCAAATTTTCATAATAGCGGTTCCACACGGCAAGCCGCGCATCATTAATAGCTTCCGCCACCTCAAGCTGGGCATACAAATAAGCCGCATTCATATCGCTGGGCAGATAGGATGATCCAAAATCCACCCACCTGTATTTGTCAATCTGTCCTCTGTAATATTGAGAGCGGTTCGTTCCCTTTTCCCTTATAATTTCCGCCTTTTCAACGAACGCCTCATCCCGAATCAGCAATGCGCCGCCCTCGCCCATGCTGTAATTTTTGGTTTCATGGAAAGAAAAACAGCCAAATTCCCCGAAAGTACCCAGCGCCCGTCCCTTGTAAGAAGACATAATGCCTTGTGCGGCGTCTTCCACCACATACAGATTATGTCTTTTTGCAACATCCATAATCGTATCCATCTCGCAGGACACACCTGCGTAGTGTACCGGCGCAATCGCCTTCGTCTTGTCCGTTATGGCGTCTTCAATCAGCTTTTCATCCATGTTCATGGTGTCCGGTCTGATATCCACAAACACCGGTACTGCTCCCCGCAGCACAAATGCATTTGCCGTGGACACAAAAGTATAGGACGGCATAATGACCTCATCCCCGGGCTTGATATCCAAAAGCATCGCCGCCAGCTCCGTGGCATGGGTACAGGAAGTGGTCAGCAGGCACTTCTTAGTTCCCGTCTTCTCTTCTATCCACTCATTGCACTTTTTCGTAAACTCGCCATCACCGCAGATTTTCTGGTTTTTTACAGCCTGTGCAATATATTCTGCTTCTTTTCCCGTATAGGGCGGTACGTTAAAATTAAACTTCATAGCTCCTCTTTTCCGTCTTTTCAAGACTTCCGTTTGTTTTCTTCTGTATCTGATTCCGCGAGCACAGCCATCAGTACGATATCCCGAAACTGCCCGTCTATGAACACATCGTCTCTAAGATATGCTTCCCTTACAAAGCCGGCCTTTTCATAGCTTGCAATCGCCTGCGCATTGTCAGCAAACACCCGCAAAAACAGGCGATGCAGGTGCAGCTCCGAAAAAGCATACCGCTTCATCAAAAGCGCTGCCGCCGTTCCGTATCCCTTTCCCCTTGCCTCTGCCTCACCAATAAAGATACCATATTCTCCTTTATGGTGTACTGTATCGATGTCCCTGATATACACGGAACCGACCTTCCTATTTCCTTTTTTTTCACAGATAATCATCTGCACCACCTTGCCGGTGCGCACCATGGTTTCCACCCATTTTTCATGGGACTGCCTTGTAAAAAGCGCCTGATAAATAAACCTTTTTCGCACTGCGTCGCTATTACGCCAGCGGATAATATCCTCCGTGTCCTCGTCTGTCATGAGGCGGAGGTAGATATTTTCGTCTTCGTATCTGTCCATCTTAGTCCTCATTCTCACACAAACTCGCTGTCCCAGACATCCACGCCGCTGTCCTGAAATACTTCCTTCAGCCGCTCACGAAGCTGCTGTTTCGTCACATTCCTCTTTAAAATCACCTGCAAAAAGCCACCGCCGCCGGCTCCCGCAATAAACCTGCCCGCTATCAAATCCTCACAGGCCCTGAATATCTGTTCAATACAGGTGTTGGTGCAGCCGTCGTCAAGCTGCTTTGACAACTCCCAATGCTGGTTAAAGAGCTTTGCCACCTCGTCAATATCGCCTCTCTCCAGTTCAAAACGCATAAGCGCCGCCATCTTGTGCATAAAATACAGCGCCTCCACAGTCTCACGCCGTCCGCCGATATAACTGCTCATCACGTCCCTGAGCAAGTTGCGCGCCAACCGCCGCTGTCCTGTATAAATCAGTGCAAACCGCTCCTGCAGCTCCGCTGCCGCCGCCTCGCTTATCTCTACTTTGCGCACCCTGATATCCTGTGCAAGCCCGGGCGCGGTGGTGATAAACTTGATGCCGCTGCATAGTCCGCCGACCTGATCCTGCCAGCCGCCTCCCGTGCTCATAAGCTGTTCCATATAGAGCACAAGCTTGTACAGTTCCCCGCCCGACACTGATACTCCCATAATCTCGTACAAAGCTTTGGCACATGCCGCCGCCAGTATACTGCTGGTTCCAAGTCCGGAGCCCTTCGGAATCCCCACAACCTGCGTGGAGAGGAAAAGTCCGCCGCCCAGCTTCTTTAAAATATCCTGAAGGGTAAGATTTTCTCCCTCGGGCAAGGCTTCCGGCACCACGCCGCAGGCAAGCAGCGCCGCCTTATGCAGGGCAAAGGCATCGTAGGGATTGCTGCAGTCGTAAATTTCTTCCAATGAACACAGCTCCCCAAACGCACCGATATCCTCGCTTGCCACCTCTATCTTTAACGCTTCTATCCGCCGTGCCGTAACCTGTATCGGAAGTACGCCGTTTAATTTGATGGCAGCATTTACTACTGTGCCGCCCTTTTCCAGACAGTGGGGAGGCGTATCCGTCCAGCCCCCCGCCCAGTTGACACGGACCGGAAGCTCTACATGCGTCTCGTCCTTCTTAAACTGCAGCACTTCATGGCAATACATGCCGTTGTTTTCATACACAGCCCTGCTGATTGCCGCAAAGCACATTTTCTCATAATTCTCATAGAACTGCCCACGCCGCTTCGCCTCGCCGGCAAGTGCATTGTAAATCCGGACAGACGTACTGAAGTCCGCAGTTTCCGCCATCGCAAGCATCTGCTTTTCCTGCTCCCCGTTCATACCGCGCTTTCCAAACACCCCCATGGCCGTCTGCCAGGGAAGGCGCTGTGCCAGCAACAGAATGGCACGATAGACCGCAATCTGCTCCGCAAGCTCTAAAACACCGGTAATTGCATAGCGGACATCTGCCTGCGAAAAGCTCTGACTTAAGCTGATTTTCTCCTGCGCAAGCCACCACTCCTTTTCCTCCACCGAAGCAATGCCTTTCATCATACGGTATGTGATAAGCGCCGCCGTAACAGCCTCATCACGCTCCGCACAAATCGGATAAACGGGCGCATCCCACAATGTTATATCTTCTCCCAAAAGCGCCAGAATATTGCCACTCATGGTATCGCCAATTCTGTCTTTCGGGTTATCCTCTACTCCATAAATACGAACCGTAAAACGTCCGTCCAACAAGCGTGCGCCTGTCAGTACCACACCCGCAGGAATCACCAGTTTTTCCTCTCCGCCGTACCGGATATTACTGATAACGCTTCCCCGTCCAATCCGCATGCCTGACTTTAGCACGGAATTTTCTATATATACCTTTTCATCTGCAAAAATTCCCTGACCAATAATGGAATTGTAAACCGCCAGTCCTCCCTGCACTACGCCCGTACCTACCAGCTTTTTCCAGCCTAAAAACGCGTATTCCTCCACCCCCTTTGTCACAAGTTCCAACAATTCCTTTGTCGTTCCAAAGTGGATAAACTCTGCTGGCGTTAAGCTAAGCAGCCGCATGGAAAATCCCGAAATGGCATCCCAGATTGCCCGACGACAGCAGAGAAGCTCTTCACACACGGGACCGTCTCCAGCCTCTTTCATATATGCTTCTCTGTCCGCCTCTTTTGCAAGCGGATAGAGGAAATCGCCGTAAAAGCTGACGCGCGCCTTTTCGTTGACAAAACGGGCAAATTTTTCCGCATCCGTCCTGCCGTCTGTGCTGATGAGACCATACAAAGCTTCCATCAGCTTTACATCCAGCGCGACAGCTCCCGTATCCAAATCTACACAACCCCTGTCATTGACCGCGCCATATTCCGCCAACACCTTCTCGGGCTGCTTATGCAGAAATCTTCCCACATAGTCGGCACCGTCATTCAAAAAAACGCCATGCCTTGTCCCAAGGCATACCGGCTCCTTGATAGAAAGCGCCGCCGCCCCCGAAAAGGTAAAATCAATCTGAAGCGGATTGAACAACAGCAGCACATCACCGGAAAGCACCAGCATACCCTCCTTGAGCCTGCCGGCAACGCCCGCCATGCTAATCATGAATTCGTCAAACAGTGTGGAATTCCTGCCGTCCGGCAATTCCCTCGGCACCGGCGAAAAAATTTTGCCACATATGCTGTACTGGGGAATCCGCTTACTGTCCCCACCGGAATGTATCACCAAAATCCGCTTCCCTGAAAAGCTGCCGCAGCCGTCCTCAGCCAGATAGCGCAGCACATTTAACGTGGCGCCGCCGCTCCCCACCCGCTTTCCATCCGGGTCAGCCAAAACCACGTACTTCGTGTTTTCAGGCAGATACCCCGACATGCTGCGGTACTCTATCTGTGTCCGGTAGCTCTCGGCCTGCGCCTCATTGGAAGCGGTTAAAATCACATAATCCCATCGGATACATGAACCATTCCTCAGACTTTTTTCGTATGTTTCCCAACAATCCTGATAGCTCTGTTGCAAAAATAACTGCTGCATTGACTCTCCCTTCTTATCTCAAGCCTAATTACAGCAATTATAACATTATCTTTTTTAAAAGTCATCCTTTTGCCTTAAGTTTTCCCGTTTTTGCCTTATTCTATAGCTGATTCCTTGCTCTAAATCAATGGTATGAAGACTGACCCGATTCTTTCTGTCGCCCACGCCGGTATAGATATCCACCAGACAGGCGACACCTTTCACCTGTCCGCCGCTCAGGGAAATCGCCGTGCTCAGCCTGTCCAGCTCGCAGGACATGTGAAACACATCCCGCACAATGATATACTCCATATCCGGTCGAAACCTGCTATTCTGTGCTTCAGCACATTCCATCTTAGTACCAAGGAATACCGCCAATGCTTTTGCAATTGGTATGGCGGGCGGATTGTCCGGCACAAAGCAGAGCTTGTCCCTGTTTTTTCCACAAGAGTCCACCATGCCCTCCTCTACCAGCCGCATGGCAAGCCTGTAAAAAAAGTAATATAGGCATTTTTCTCCATCCTGCAAAAGTCTGTCTATCTGAAAGGTTTTCCCCTTCGGACTCTCCTCCATCAAAATCATCAGATTGTCCATATGGATATCATGGATTGCCTTCTCGCACAATGCCGCCTGACAAATGTCCCGCGCACTGCTTGATGGCGACACTTCACAAAACCATTCGCCGCCCTCTGCCTGCTCTCTCTGCATGGCAATTCCTTTCTTCTCCAGCCCCTTCTCCAGACGAATTCCGGTTTCTTCCACAATGTTCATCAGATAAACCGTGTTCTGCCTTCTGTGCAAAAGCTCCAGAGTTTCCTGTATATCCTTTTCTCCATCGCTCTGCTGCTGAAAAACTCCTCCAAAATCTATAAACAACCTCTCGTTTTGGATATCCGTGGCGGCAATCCGCTGCATAATCCCTGCCGACACCGGTTCCTCCTGCCAAATGCAGTCCGTTCCCTTCCAGACACTTTTCTCAGCATGTGTAATAACCTGCTCCCCATGCAGGTTCACATAATAGTCTGCATTTGAATTCAGCAATGAGTATAACATGTAAATTCCTCCTCTTATGCAATGCATTATGCAAAGCAGGCAAAATAAAACAGCATAATTTCAGAAATGACGGAAACGCTTCGCTTCCTGCAAGCTGTTATCTCATCTTTCCAAAATTTATGCTGTTCAGCCTGTCGATTTTATTTTTCGACATTTTATCACAATTTTCCGTTAAAAATATATTTTACTATGCAAGAGTAGAAATTTTTTGGGATATTCGCCTCTATTTCTCCGTCATTGCAGAAAGCAGCTCCCTTATCTGCTCCACGGAAAGCCACTCGTTGTTATTTCCTGAGCTGTAGGAAAAGCCCTCTGGCACCTTTTTACCGGTAGGCACTGCCCGCTTATGCTCGCTCCATACTATCTGCGGATAAATAATGAAATGCTTGTCATATTCATAGGTGTTCGGCGCATCCTCCACCGTCACCATGATTTCATGCAGTTTCTCGCCCTCGCGGATTCCGACCTCTCTCGTCGCCATGCCGGGCGCCATCGCCTCCGCCAAATCCGTTATCTTGAAGGAAGGAATCTTGGAGATAAAGGTCTCTCCGCCCTTTGCCTCCTCCAACGCCTTAATAACCAGTTCCACTCCCTGCTGCAGGCTAATCCAGAAACGGGTCATTCGATAATCCGTGATGGGAAGCTCCGTACCACCATTTTTTAAAATAGAATCAAAGAATGGAATAACTGAGCCTCGGCTGCCTGCCACATTGCCGTAACGCACGATGGAAAAACTGATGTCTCTTGCGCCCGCATATGCATTGGCTGCAATAAAAAGCTTGTCCGAAACCAGTTTGGTGCCGCCATACAGATTGACCGGATTCACTGCCTTATCGGTGGAGAGCGCCACCACTTTCTTTACATTGGTGTCAAGGCAGGCATCAATGACATTCTGCGCGCCGTTGACATTGGTTTTTATCGCCTCCGCCGGATTGTATTCACATGCCGGCACCTGTTTCAGCGCCGCCGCATGGATAACATAGTCAACGCCGTCAAGTGCCCTTGTAAGCCTCTCCCTGTCCCTGACGTCACCGATAAAAAAGCGGAGTTTGTCTGCATAGGGCTTGAACTCATTCTGCATAATAAACTGCTTGAACTCGTCACGGGAATAGATGATGATTTTTTTCGGGTTATAATGTTCTAATACGTATCGTGTAAATGCCTTGCCGAATGTACCTGTGCCTCCGGTGACCAGTATTGCTTTGTCGTTTAACATGTTTATGACCGTACCTTTCTTTTCATCTGTTTTTTCTGTTATAGTGTATCCAATGAAGTTGATTATAGCATTATCTTGGGGAAAAGTCATCTTTTTTCTGACTTCGTTCCATCTTCCGCCCTGTCAGAGCACTCTTCCGGCACTGCATCGCTCTCGCTCTGCAAAAGACGTAGCAGTGCTAAGCTCGAAAAAACCTCGCTAAGCACTGACGTCTTTTAACGTGCTGTGCCGGAAGAGTGCTCTGACAGGGCTGGACTTGCACAAGGGTGAAAATATTATTACTTCGATTCGTATAGCACAAATTTGTCGTTGGAGAAGGTTTCCTTATAGTTGTAGTCTTTCATAAATTGTACTATCATACTTAGTTTCACATCGCCAGCCGCCGCAAGGTCTGCCTGTATATCTACTGCACAGTCTTTGTTTAGGATGACAACGGGAGGTTCTTTTCCTTCTGCCAGTTCTTTCTTCATTTCCTCCATTGCTGCCTCCATGGAAGCGGTGCTGTAGGAGGCCAGGTCGCTCCAGGGGTTGAATACCGAAGGCATTTCTAAGTAGAAGCTGAGGGAGGGGATGTAGCCGTATAGGATGACTTCCCTGCCAATCAGTTTGTTTTCGGAAGCGTACGCACTGATTTCCGACAGCCATCGCGCTCTTTCTTCGCTCATGCGGATACCTTTTAGTACCATGTTATTTTCTACTTTAGCGGCTGTGCTTTTTACGCCGGTTGCTTCTGCAAAGACAAAACGTGTGCCAAAACCTATGCTTTGGAAGAGGAAAATGGCCGTAAACATGATGGCAAGTGCCTTTATTGGCAAGACCAAAGGGATTTTCCACTCCGTTTTGCTCCTATACAGTCTGTAGATGTTCCACAGCACATAGGGCGCTGCCAGAAAAAGATTGTTGAAGCTGGTAAAAAGACCGTTATTGCTGCCAATAGAAGTAAGAAGCACCGACAAAAAAATCAGACCTGCCAGCAGTTTCTCCTTCTTCTCCGATTTTCTTCCGAAAACCCGCACCAGACACACAACGAGGGTCAGTATCAAAAACAGTGTTGCCGGCTTTTGCATGGAGCTATACTCGTCAAAGCGCAGGTCGCAGAAGATGCTGTTGCCCTGCGCATCCTTTCTGGTGTACAGCCACACGGCTGCCGCCGCCGCAAACACCGCACAGGCAATCCTTTTCACCCATCGGAATGACTTTGGCAGTATCATACAAACGATAATACCTGGTACTGCAAAAAACAAAATCCGGTTCACCCAGTACAGATTCTCAATATATTCGGAAAACATTCTGTATAGCATGGAGGAAGCCTTGTAATCTGTAGCTGTTTCTGTCATGGCAAACAGCCGTTTAATCCCCTCCACATAGTCAGGCAGCCCGTAGCGCAGGGACAGATAACCCAGCCAGAGCAAAACAGCGCTTATATATCCCAGCATACAAAAGCCGGTCTCCTGCAGAACCTTTTTCCACTTTTTGCGGCAAATCACGGCATATGCCCACACCCCCACTATCATGGCAGCCTCAGGCAGATTGGAAAATCGGACAAATACGTTGGTCCCCAGCATCACGCCGGCAAGCACCAAATAACGGTTCTTTTCCTGCGAAAGCCCCTCATACAAAAACAGCACGCCCGCAAGAAACAGCACATAGGTCAGATAATTATACAAAAGTGCCGTCGGACAGAAACACAGGCTGACCGCCGCAAACTCTCCCACAAACACCACGCCTGCAGGCAGCTTCACCCGCCTTGTCAGAAACAGGTACGATATGAGTGCCAGCAGACTCGTAAACAGTCCCGTGTACAGATTCATAAAAAGAAGGGTGTGCCCGCCGGGAAGCAGTGTGAAAAAATGCCCCACGGCATTCGCGAGGTACGTGGAAAAAAGCCACATGGAATCCATGTGCTCCAGTCCCATATACCTGAAATTGGCATAATTATAGCCCGTATCCCACAAATCCAGGCCCCAGTGAATGTGGCGGAGTGGATACAGTAACAGTATGATTGGAAATATATAGTTGCAGCATATCCGATAAAATCGGGATTCCTTCCATCTATCCATATTTACTCCCATCAGTACGCTTTTTTACACCAGTTTTCGCATAAATGGTGTCAATTTTATAAGCCATGTAATCAAAATTCCCGCTCCGAAAATCAAGAAACACCACAAAAAGCTGGTCAACAACGGGGGAAATCCTTCCGTTAAATGGTTCCATGATTCTCCAATACATATTCGGAAAATCGGCTCCAACAGATAAACACCAAACGTTTTATCGCCCACAAATAATATTCCTTTTCTCAACTTATCCGGAAATTCTGTATTCTCCAAACAATGTCTTGTTTCACAGAATACAGATATACAGACTAAAGGAAGCAGCACTCCCAAAAAATTTTCCGTGTATGCTCCTGTGGCTTTATATTCATAATATAGCATACAGCAAGTAGTAATGATGCAGAAACAGCTTATACCCCGACACAGTATCCGCTTTCTCGTACTGTTATATAAATTTTCTGTCGTTCCGAAATAAAATCCTATCAAAAAATAAAAGACCGAATCCTCCAGCATAATGACATCCAGCGCCGGACTCATGGCATATCCCAACAAAATAAATATTACCATTGGCAGCAGTCCTCTTAACAAAATCTTCAACCCCACCAGATAATATACCGTTGTCCGGGACAAAGCACCCACAATTCCCCGAAGAAAGGGAAGCATAAGCATCAAGCCCAAATATGAATATAAAAACCAATATGTTCCAATATCTCCCCGATAAATAATTTTCACTAATTCTCTTATGCTAAAGAGCTCTTTTCGAAAAAAACAATCCGCCACATATGTAAGCATAGAAGCGGCAGCAATAACCAATGCATAGCGGACAATTCTTTTTTTAATCACTTCCGAAAAAGATTCCTGCTTTCCCAAAAGCAAATATCCCGAAATCATAAAAAACAAAGGGACAGACATTTTACATAGTACGGACAACAGCATGGATATCACATAGTCAAACTTATTCGTAGTTGTCGCAAAAAGGAAAAAACCTTTGGTATTGGTATGATTAAAAAGAACTCCCAAAATAGCAACAATTCTAATCACTTCCAAATACACGATGTTTTTTCTTTTGTCATAAGCTTTTTCCATAGAATTCTATTCTCCATCAGCAGATATTTTCACACATGATATGCCTCAGCACATAAATCTATTCTTTAATCACAAGCGTATCCAGCCATTGGTTCAGGCGCCTGTAAGCGCCTACATGGGAGAGCAGCAGATGCAGCCCCCGAAACAAAAGACTCCGCAGCATATCGACCAGGATACCAATGACAAATACCAGTATGGCGGCAAGCAAAGTATACAGCACCAGCATCATGCCATTATCCGGCATCCCTGCCACAGAATACAGCCATTCCTGCCATTCATACCGGATTGCAATATGCTCATGCCAGAGATAAACGCCCAGCGTATATGGCGCAATCCGGCAGGCAAAGCGGCTGAACGCCCCTTGCTTTATTTTTATATGACAGAATAAATAGAAAAGCGCAACCGACGCAAGCAATGTCAGGATATGGTTATAATTGTAGCTGACTGTCAGCATATTACTCAGTTTTCCTGTCCGCAGATACAAAAACCGCAAAATAAACGCCAGTGTAAAAATTCCCGCCCCCGATGCCAGATAGACCAAAAAGGAACGTCCCGCACTTTTAAAAAATGATATGCCGTACAGCCTGATATATGCCGCCACCAGAAAGACGCACATGTACCAGATACAGTCATAGCCCTGCATATCCGTAGAAAGCTTAATTGGTACAACCGACTTTATAATACAGACCACAAAAATCAGCAAAAACAACACTGTCTGAAACTGCTTTTGGGTCAGCTTCTTTACCCCCTGTGCCAACAGAGGCATAAACAGATACATCAGAAAATATGCCGTCATAAACCAATAATGGCTTGTGGAAATCGGCAGGCAAAGCGTCGCCAAATAATAAATGGAAAAGCCTTCTTCCGGCAAATAGCCAAAGGCAGCAGCAATCACACCTATGGTGATGCTGTAAAACAAAACCTGTAGAAGAAGCTGCAGGAGGCGTTTCACCTTAAAGGAACTTTCAATCAAAAAATAGCCGCTCAGCAGCATATAGACGTTCAAAGAGCCAATCGCCAGCGCCTCCATGCCCCATGCCACATAGCCCATGCGCGGCAGTGACGGCTCTGTCAGTTCTGTCAGCCAGCCGCCCTTTCCTAAAAAATGCAGCACGACAATCAGCAGCATGGACACAATCCGCAAAAGTTCCAAATTTGCCATTCTTTCCTTTGGGGAATTATGCTGTTGTTCTGTCATTGTCTGATTTTTGCTCATTTTTTCTTTTCCTCAGAATACCTTTCAAAGTGTTTCTCATTCCATATACGCCGCATACCACTGTTGGAATACAAAATAGGACCACATCAGCTTGGAATAATTCGCACCGGTTGCCGGCCCCGCATCGCCATGCTCCATATAAGTGTCAAGCATTTTACAAACGAATTCCGCATCAAAGATGCCCTGCCGCACCAGAAAAT
Source organism: uncultured Lachnospiraceae bacterium (assembly GCA_947174985.1). Classification (GTDB taxonomy): domain Bacteria; phylum Bacillota; class Clostridia; order Lachnospirales; family Lachnospiraceae; genus Acetatifactor. The sequence continues at coordinate 13,551 of CAMWLB010000017.1, forward strand.
CATGGTTTCCCATATCCAGAAGCCGTTCCTTTAAAGGACCGCGCAGCCACTTGTCCAAGGGTACTCCAAAACCGACCTTCGGTCTGTCCAGCAGTTCTCTTGGAATATAATCGTAAGCAATATCCTTTAAAATTCTCTTTTTCACTTTCTTATCGTATTTAAAGGAATGGGGCAGCCTGTAGGAATACTCCATCACCTCTTTATCCAGAATCGGGCAGCGCGCTTCCAAGGAATACTTCATGGACGCCCTGTCCACCTTACAAAGAATATCCCCGGGCAGATAGGTATCCATATCCAGCAACATTCTCCGCTCCTGCCAGTTTTTCTCCCTGTAGGCGCTCTCCATATGATACAAAATGGGGATTGCCTCTCCCTTCACCATGCCGTAAGCCGTCTCCAGATAACTGCTTGCGCCGAACTGGGTTTTGGTCTCCCTCTCCCTGTTTGCCGCAATAATCCTTACCTTAAAAGGCATTTTCTGCAGCATATCCGCTTTTTTGATAAGCGGCAGATTACATGCACGATAAGTCAGTTCTCCAAGGAAATCCAGCTTCTGTGCCTGTGAAACCTTGTCATACGCATTATAGCCACAGAAAAATTCATCGCCGCCATCGCCGGAAAGCACTACCGTGACATCACGCCTTGCCAGCGCCGAAACCAGCATGGTCGGAATCTGCGAGCTGTCCGCAAAAGGCTCATCATAGTACTTTGGAATACTGTCTACCAGTTCAAACATCTCTTTCTCGTCGATATACAGCTCCGTATGGTTGGTGCCTAAGTGCTTTGCAACCTCTTTCGCAAACTTAGCCTCGTTAAACTTCTCCTCATTAAACCCAATGGAATATGTCTTGACCGGCTGCGCTGACTGACTCTGGGCAATCGCCGTAATCAGGGAAGAGTCGTAGCCGCCGCTTAAGAAAGTCCCCAACGGCACATCCGCTATCATCCGCATGGCAACAGAGCGGTTTAACAGCTCCTTCAGTTCCCTTTTTGCCTGCGCGTAGTCCGTGACCGGATTCTTTTTACAGGTTTGATACACTTCCTTTAAATCCCAGTATTTCCAGGTTTTTACCTTCCCCGCCAAAAACTGCAACACCATACCCGGCTCCAGCTTGTACACATTTTTAAAAATGGTATCCGGCGCATTCAGATACTGATGGTATAAATAGCGGGACACCACTTCCGTCCGGATTCTTCTATTAAAACCGGAACATTCCATAATCGGCTTCAGTTCTGAAGCAAACACCAGATTGCCGTCCTCCAGCCAGTAGTAGAGCGGCTTTTTCCCGATTCTGTCCCGCACCAGATAAAGCTCCCCTGTCTCCCTGTCAAACAGCGCAATCGCAAACATTCCATTAAACCTGTCCACGCATTTGATGCCCCATTTCAGATAGGCGGCAAGAATCACTTCCGTATCGCAGGTGGAACAGAAAGGATAGTCCCCAAGCTCCTCTTTAATCTCCTGAAAATTATAAATCTCACCATTATACACCACCGAGACTCTCTTATCCTTCGAGTGCATGGGCTGATGCCCCAAAGCCGACAAATCCAGAATGGACAACCTGCGCTGCGCCAGTCCGACTGTGTACCCATTAGATGCCGGATAGATTTCTTCGCCGCTGTCATCCGGCCCTCTGTGATACATCGTATCATTCATCCTTTTCAAAGCATCCAGTGTTATTGTATTTTTACTGACAAAACCACATATCCCGCACATATCCGTCCTCCGGTTTTCTGCTGTTTCCCTCTATTTTCTGCACAACTCTTCTATATATGCCTTCCACTGGCGGCAGATAGCTTCCGTATTTGCCTCTTCGCCTATTTTGCGGGCATTATCGCCCAGCCTTTCCGCCAATTCTCTGTCCTCTATCAGGCGTAACATACCGGCCTCCATCGCATCTGCATCCTTTATCGGCACCAGAAGCCCATTTTCCCCATCCCGAATCAGAGTTGCCGGGCCACCGCAGGGACAATCCGTTGCCACGACAGGAAGCCCCAGCGCCATTGCCTCCATCAGCGCATTGTGAAGTCCTTCCCAATCGGAGGAAAAAGCAAAAAGCGACGCGTCCTCCAGCTTCTTTTCCAGTTCGTCGCTCGCCCCCATAAGCAGCACCCACTCCTCTGCATGATGTTTCGCGATACTCTGTTCCAGCAGCTCCTTTGTTCCATCTTTGGAATCGCCGCCGTAAATCTCCAGCTTATAATCCGGATGCTTCTCATGCACCTTTACAAAAGCATCTATCAGCATAAGCTGGTTTTTAAAATCCACCAGCCGCCCCGACTGCACCACCGCTTTTCTTCGCTGAAGAGGCTTGGGTCTGCCAATATATTTATCGTGAATCGGATTGAGTATAATCCTTGATTTTTTCTGTATTTTAGACGAAAAAAAACTTTTGGCACCCTCTGTTTGAAATACCGTTCCCACCGCCCTTGGATAAAGCAGGGGAATTAAAAACTTATCACTTTTATTCCTGTAATTCTGATAAGGATTTGTCCGCACCGACACAACAACAGGGAACTTCGTCAGCATCGTCGCCATCAAAGCCCTGTAATTTGCCTTTTGTGCAAAGGCAACCACAATGTCAGGCTTCTCCTTTTTTAGAAAAGCCCGTAGATTTTGGATACGGTAAAAAAACTGCCGCCAGCCGGAAGCCTCCTCCTGCTTTTTTGTAAGCCCCACATGCACCCGCCTGATTCTCTCATCTATGGCAAACTCATTCTCCGCAACCCATTCCGTGGCTATCAGAACCTCATACCCATCGCCGGCAAAATGATTGGCAAGCGTCGTCACCACACGTTCCGCTCCGCCCTGCTCCAGACAGTTCAAGTGAAATACTATTTTACGCATATTTGCTCCTAAATGTCCTTTTCCTTGCCATAATAGTCAAAATACCACTCAGCAAATTTCCCCAGCCCCTCTTCAATACTCGTGCTTGGCTTAAAATCAAAATCCTGCATAAGCTCGGTCACGTCCGCGTAGGTCTGGTACACGTCGCCGGGCTGCATGGGAAGGTATTCCTTCTTCGCTTCCCTGCCCAGCGCCTTTTCCAGCGTCTCGATAAAATACATCAGCTTCTCCGGCTGGTTGTTGCCGATATTGTATACCTTGTGCTGTACGCCGTCCGCATCTGCCGCCGGCGGATTGCAGAGCATGTTGACAATTCCCGTCACAATATCATCCACATAGGTAAAATCCCTATACATATCACCCTGATTGAAAATTTTAATAGGCTCCCCCCGCAATATCTTCTGCGTAAAGGAAAAATATGCCATGTCCGGTCTTCCGAAAGGACCATATACAGTAAAAAAGCGCAGCCCCGTCGCCGGAATATGATATAGATGGCTATAAGTATATGCCATCAGTTCATTGCTCTTCTTGGTTGCGGCATACAAGCTGATTGGCTTGTCCACCTTATCCTCCACAGAAAAAGGCACTTCCTTCCGATTGCCATAAACCGAACTGGAGGAAGCATACACCAAATGTGTTACCGGATAATGCCTGCACGCCTCCAGCACATTAAAAAAACCAACAATATTACTGTCTATATAAGCCTGCGGATTTTCTATGGAATAGCGGACGCCTGCCTGTGCGGCAAGGTTCACTACAATGTCCGGCTTCTCCTCCTCAAAAATACGGAAAAGACCTTCCTTGTCCGCAATATCCTGCCTGCAAAAACGATACGCAGGATAATCCTTTAATCCTTCCAGTCGGTCCTCCTTCAGCGTCACCTCATAGTAATCGTTCAAATTGTCCAACCCGACCACCGTAACGCCTGCTTCCAAAAGCCGCTTCGACAGATGGAAACCGATAAACCCTGCTCCGCCTGTCACCAGCACCTTTTTCCCAATGTCTAATTGATTAAAATCTGCCATAACTTCCTTTCCGCAAGTCTTGCCCAAACGTCTCTGCCTTTTATCTTCCTATGCTGTAGTATTCCACACCGGCAGCCTGCATCGCCTTTTTATCATACAAATTTCTGCCGTCATACACAAGCGGAATTTCCATATTTTTCTGAAACTGCTCGGATGAAATTTCCTTTATCTGCTTCCACTCCGTGAATATAAAGCAGATATGTGCGCCCGCAAGCGCTTCCTCCGGCTTCTCCACATAAGAAATACTTCCCTTCCCATGCTGCCCCGCAGGATATCGCTTTTTAAAATTCTCTGCCGCCACCGGATCGTAGGCAACAAGCTCCGCACCTTCTGCAAGCAAAAGCTCCACATTGTCAAGAGACGGCGCTTCCCGCAAAGCATCCGTTCCCGGCTTAAACGCCAGCCCGAGAATAGCGACTCTAAGCCCTTCAAAGGTAATCATTCTCTGGCTCGCCTTCTTAAAGAGCATGGTCTTTTGGGAAGCGTTAACCTCCACAGCAGCTTCCACCGTCCTAAGCTGATAGCCGTGCTGCTTTGCAATATATTTCAACGCCTTCGTGTCCTTCGGGAAACAACTTCCGCCGTAGCCGATTCCCGCCTTTAAAAAATTCGCGCCGATTCTGGCGTCATAACTCATTCCCTTTGCCACATCCTCAATATCCGCACCCACCAGCTCACAGAGATTGGCAATATCATTCATGTAAGATATCTTCAATGCCAGAAAATCATTGGCGGCATATTTTGTCATCTCCGCGGAACGCCTGTTGACTGCTACAATTGGTCTTTCAAAAGGCGCATAAATCTGCCGCAGCATGTCCTCCGCCCATTCGCTCTCCGTTCCGATGATGATGCGCGCCGCCTCCATGGTATCATGTACCGCAGAGCCCTGCGCCAGAAATTCCGGATTGGAAGCGACCTCCACCTTCACATCATGCTTTAAGAAATCCTTGATAAACTGCTCCACCCTGTCGTTAGTGCCCACCGGTACAGTGGACTTTACCACCACAAGGCAGTCCTTCTCCAGATTTTCCGCAATCTGTCTGGAAACCGCTGCAATATAGCTTAAATTGGCGCTGCCGTCCGGCTGCTCCGGCGTGCCGACACCGATAAAAATAGCGTCCGGATTCCGGTAAGCGCTCCTATAGTCCGTGGTATAATGCAGTCTGCCGGCGGCATAATTGCGTTGCATCAGCTCCTCCAAATCCGCTTCGTAAATAGGAGACACCCCACTCTCCATCAGCTTCACTTTCTTTTCATCCACGTCCACACAGGTCACATCATGCCCTTTTTCCGCAAAGCAGACGCCTGCCACCAATCCTACGTATCCGGTTCCAGCTACTGTCAGTTTCATCTTGGTTGTTCCTCCGTTTTTCCAATATCCAAACATACACTTGATAAAAAAGGGCTGTCACGCTCCTTCGCGCGCAGCTCCTTCCCATTAAAATTTGCCCATATTTTTTGCCGTCTCAAAAGAAAATAATATTGCTTCCAAACATTGCTTATCTACATTTCTCTAC
>CAMWLB010000018.1 GCA_947174985.1 uncultured Lachnospiraceae bacterium
CATTAAGTGCATAAACAATGTTCGGCTCTTTGCCGTAAGTCTTTTGTAAATTGCAAATTTCTAATATGCTCATACACGATACCGCCCTTCTGTTTTTGTAAGCGTATTGCTCGACACGCCTTTACGTCTACATGATAACAGAAGAAAAAACGCTCTGTGGGAATGTCCATAAACGGTAGGTTTTTGTCCACAAAAAAGCAGACCATCCAAAATGAGTGGTCTGCTTCATCGTAGAATAATTATTGTGCTTTTACTGCTTCAAAAGATAATGTGACAACAGCACAGAATGTATGATTGCTATACTCCGTTTCGATTGTTCCGTCGTAGTGTTCGGCAGCGGTACGGACACTTTTCAATCCCCAGCCGTGAAGCTCTTTATTTGTTTTGGAAGTTTGCAAATCTCCGTCAGTAATGGCAGGTGCAATATTACACCCATTTTCAACCTTGATAATCAGCATATCGTTTATACGGCGGATTGTTAAATTGATAAATCGCAAGCTATCCTCTATTCCCTCTATAGCTTCAAGGGCATTATCCAAGAGATTGCCTAAAATCGCAACTAAGTCAACGCTTCTTATATTTGTGTGGCGGGGAAACTCAATGTTCGTGCTTACCCGTATCTTCCGGGAAGTGGCAAGAGCAATTTTGCTGTTAATCAGATAATCTACTGCTTCATCACCTGTCCAGATAGCCTGTGTAATTGTTTTAAGCGGAGAACGCAAATCTTCAATATACTGAATAGCTTCCTTTGTCTTATCCTTTATCAAATAGTGCTGCAATGCCTCGATGTGGTTATAAAAATCATGGAATAATTTTGCATTGACGGCATAGGTATCTTTTAACATTTGATAATCCCGCATCAATAATTCATTTTTTTCTTTTTCCAACTGCGCAATTTTTTTCTCCATCTCATACTGACGATTGATTCTATAAAAAAGTACAGCCATTATAAGAACAACTGAGAAAATACTCCATGTAAACAACTGGTAGTCTGATATTATGATAGTCGATTGTTCGCTCAGTATAATGACACCAAACATACCAAGCACAACAATCATAGAAATAACACGGCCCAGCCTTTTATCCGCAGTATTCCCTTGTATGGCAGCAAGTGAAATGATGCCAACCATTAGCAGCCGAACTGTCCATATCGGAACAAGATATTTTTGTAGTGTGCTATCCAGTGTGCTATAACGGAATGTAATTTGAAATCCTGCGGAAAACAGGAAGTCCCATAAAGCGACCGCTATTTCAAAACAAATTGTGAGAAACACACATATACGGGGCTGGTAGTTATACTTTCTATACAGGATTAAGAGAATAGTCAAAACTTCAAATATTGTTACACAAATCTGTGGCAGTGGGAACAAAGATAAAACAGCAACTGCCATGCCACAAATCAGTGAAAGCCATGTCATACTTCTTGAAGGTCTCTCTAATTTTAGCAATATTGTCACCCAGCAGAAGCACACAAAAATTCGTATTCCATTTGTAAAAGAATATGCAATTATTTGATACCAATTTATCATATGTATGCCCCCCAAAATTTATTGATTTGCTTTTTTACCTCCTGTAAATGAGAACGGCTGATTGGAAGCGTTTCACCATTTTTAAGATATGCCATACTGTCACTAATTTTCATAATCTGTATGATGTTCACGATATAACCTCGGTCAATAAAAATAAACTCCGGCGCAGCAAGCTCTTCGAAAACTTGCTGTAAACTTTTCCTGACTTTTGACGTTCCCGCACTTGAGTATATTGCTGAATTTTTTCCACCGTCACGCCGGATATAGAAAATATCTTTGTACGGTATTTTTTCCATACGTCCGGCGGCTTGAATGATATACTCCCCGCCCGTTTCCAACTCAATCAGCTTTGCAGCGTCCACCACAGCGGACACCAAACGATTGGCAAGGTCATTTTTTGGTACATAACGAAAAATGGAAAGTTCAAAAGCATCAATCGCATATTCTATATGCGACGTAATGAAAATGATTTTTACATTTGGCAGATATGGTTTGATTTTTCCGGAAAGCTCCATCCCTGTCATTCCGGGCATTTCTATATCCAACAGAATTAAATCATAGAAAAAACCATCGTCTGTGATATCATAAAGAAGATTGCTGCTCTGGGTGTAGGTTATAATCTCATAGCCAATCCCACAAGATTGCAGACTGCTCTTTACAATATCCTCATGCTGTACAACAGCTTCTTTTTCATCATCACATATTGCTATTCGTATCAACACGCTCACCCTTTCTCGTAACTATATCAGTGTAATTATATACAGCCAGACGATTGGTATCAAGTATTTAGAGCATGGGAAACAGGGCAAAACAAGAAAATCATAAATTCTTAAGAAAATCAATTAGAAAAAGTGTGAAAATATTAATCGAATATAAAAGGAAAAGAAATGGATGCGGTTTATACTGATAGACAGCATCCATTTTTGTGTGGGAAACGGCAGAAATTTTACGAAAGAAGAGGGTGCAGGAAAGATTAAGCGGCATGGAGAGAGGACAGTATATGACAGAAAAAGAGACAAAACGATTGAGAGAACGTATGCGCAGACAGGCAGAAATCAAAAGGCAAAGAAGAAGGAAACTTTTATGTAAGGCAGCAGTTTTGGTATTGCTCATCGGTGTTGTTTTTTGGCGAATAAATCAGCTGTCCTTACAGAAACAGGAAGGAAGAACAGCGGAAAAGATAACGTCATACCGCTATGCGGCAAATGGCAGAAGTGACGAGAATACAGTGCCTCCGGAGAGCACAGCCGCCAGTAGCACAGCCCTTGACAACCGGAGAATTCTTGAGGATGCGGAGGTAGAGAATATGCTGCTTCAGCTTGCAAAGGAAAACGGGGACATTGCGAAAATTTATACGGACAGGGAAAGCTATCCCGAAGCACTTTTGACAGCACTTGCCTTTAATCTGGAAATGACAGAGTTTGTGCAGGGCTATCTTACAGCAGATACAGAGGCGGCGGGTGGCTTTACAGAGGAGGAAAAGGAACAGGACTTTCCTTTGCTTTTACAGTGGGACAGCCGCTGGGGATATGTGCCATATGGAGGAAGCTGTATCGGACTTGCCGGTTGCGGACCGACTTGTATTTCCATGGTGATTTTTTCCCTGACAGGGGACGAGACTGCTACGCCGGACGCACTGGCTGACTATGGTATGCGATATGGCTATTATGTTGCGGGTGTGGGAACGGACTGGCGCTTTATGACGGATGCGGCGGAGGAGTACGGACTCAGCGTCAATCAGCTTGGACTGGACGAAGCCGTAATGAAACAATACCTTGACCTTGGATATCCGCTTATCTGCTCCATGGGTTCCGGAGATTTTACGCGGTCAGGACATTTTATCATGCTGTATGGTTATGACGCAGAAGGTTTCATGGTAAACGATCCCAACAGTCAGGAAAGAAGCGGTATGCGGTGGGATTTTAATACGCTGCGCTGGCAGATAAAAAATATATGGGGTTATAGAAAGGCGTAAGAACAAAAATTTCCTCTTGCAGACGGTAAAAAAGTATGATATCATTGTGAAAATTGAATAAGGTGAAATGCGAAGAAGAGGAGTAGTAGCTGAAAGCCGGAAAACAGAGAGCTGCCGTATGGTGCAAGGCAGCCGGAAGCGGACAGTGAACTGACCTTGGAGCAGCCGGTTGAAGGTTTTATACTGTGTAGGCTCGGACGGATTTCCCGCCGTATAAAGGGGAAGGACATGTCAGTGTCCCAGAGTGCATGGTTTTCCATGAAATAGAGTGGTACCGCGTAGAAAATACGTCTCTATAAAAATGCAGATTGCATTTTTGTAGGGATTTTTTATTTGGCAGTATTCCCTGCAAAATGCAAAAAGACATGGTAAAGCGGAATGTTTTGCGGAAAGGAAGGAAATGAAAATGAAAGATGTCAGTGAAAAGTACAAGGAAAAGTATGCAAAGTCCTATTTCATGCCGCCGGTAGTGACTTACGACTGGGTAAAAAAGGACAGCATTGAAAAAGCGCCAATCTGGTGCAGCGTGGACTTAAGGGACGGCAACCAGGCTTTGGTGGAGCCGATGGGGCTGGAAGAAAAGCTGGAATTCTTTAAAATGCTTGTGGAGGTAGGTTTTAAGGAGATTGAGGTAGGTTTTCCTGCCGCGTCCGACACGGAATATCTGTTTTTAAGGGAACTGATAGAGAGAAATATGATTCCCGACGACGTAACGATTCAGGTGCTGACGCAGGCGAGGGAGCATATTATCCGCAAAACCTTCGAAGCGGTTCAGGGGGCGCCCCATGCGGTGGTACACCTTTACAATTCTACTTCTGTTGCACAGAGGGAGCAGGTATTTAAAAAGAGCAGAGAGGAAATTAAGAAGCTGGCGGTGGATGGCGCAAAGCTGTTAAAAGAGCTGGCCGATGAGACGGACGGTAATTTTACCTTTGAGTACAGCCCTGAGAGCTTTTCTCAGACAGAAGTTGACTATGCGCTGGAGGTTTGCAACGCTGTGCTTGACGAGTGGAAGCCGGATCAGGCGCGCAAAGCGATTATCAACCTTCCTACCACGGTTCAGGTTGCCATGCCTCATGTGTTTGCGGCACAGGTAGAGTATATGCATAAGAATTTAAAATACCGCGACGCGGTTGTTTTAAGCGTACACCCTCACAATGACAGAGGATGCGGCATCAGCGATGCGGAGTTTGGTATTCTGGCAGGTGCGGACAGAGTAGAGGGAACCCTTTTCGGCAACGGCGAGAGAACCGGAAATGTGGATATCATCACCCTTGCCATGAATATGGTCTGCCATGGTGTCAATCCAGGGCTGGATTTTTCTAATATCACGAAAGTGCGGGAGAAATACGAGCAGTTGACCGGCATGAAGGTATCTGAGAGAATGCCTTACACGGGAGATTTGGTGTTTACGGCATTTTCCGGCTCCCATCAGGACGCTATTTCCAAGGGCATGGCATGGCGGCAGGAGGGAAAGAGCGGTGAAAAATGGACAGTTCCCTACCTTCCCATTGACCCAACGGAACTGGGAAGAGAGTATGAGTCCGATGTAATTCGTATCAACAGCCAGTCAGGTAAGGGCGGCATCGCCTTTATCTTAAAGCAAAATTTCGGTATTTCCCTGCCGGATAAGATGAGGGATGAGGTGCGTGTCTGGATGAAGGAAGCATCTGACAAAGGACATAAAGAGCTGGCGCCTTCGGAAATTTATAGTATTTTTGAAGAGCATTATATTTCCGCCAGACCGGTTTTTGATATTCCGGAGTGTCATTTCAAGCAAATAAACGGAATTACGGCAGAGGTAACGATTGAAAAGGATGGCGACAAGCAGGTAATCGAAACCATCGGAAACGGACGTCTTGATGCAGTAAGCAACGCAGTGAAAAAGTATTTTGATATCAGCTATGAGTTGGCTGTCTACGAGGAACATGCCATTTCCAAGGGCTCTTCTTCTAAGGCGGCGGCATATGTCGGGCTGAATAAAGACGGCGTGATTTACTGGGGCGTGGGTATCGATGAGGATATTATTAAGAGCTCCATTGCAGCGCTGGTGGCAGCAGGCAATAAGATAGTACAATCTGTGTAAAAGAAGCGCGGCGGCGCCGCCTGTAACATGGTCATATGTTTCTACAGGCGGCGCCGCTTTGTTTGGAGCCATTTGCGAGAGTAGAAGCTTATGAATTGGAAACTGCCCTTTTTCGCTTGTATTCTTCGATTACAGCCATCATTTCTTTACTCTTTTGAATGCTTTTCTGCAATTGTGTTTCATCGACTTTATGATTTGGTTCTGGTGTGATTATTTGTAAAGGTTCAAAACTATATATTAAATCGTTCAAAGATGATTTTCCCATAATCAATACCTCACTTTCTACCGATAATATAATCCTGCTTCACTGCATTTTGCTAAAAAAGTTAATGTTGCCATATATACTTTTGAACTAGGGGAATTTCTTGTTAAACCTTGTATACAATCTTTAAAGAGAACAACAACTTTATCATAATCCTTATCTCGTTTTAGATAATGGACTGTACCCTGATTCGATACTACTACTATCACCTCAAGCATAGGATGTTGAACAAAAAACTGCACATCTTCCAATGAAAAAGTCTGTGTTGATGGATGATTATGCAGCAGGACGACTGCAACAGAACTGCTGGAAACAATCATATGGTTTGATAACGTATCTGATAAAACATCTACATCATGCTCTGTTACCAATGCGACACCAAAATTATGCAATGGATCGGGTTTTCCTAAATCGCAAGTCAGAGCAACTTCATTACTATCGTTGCCCTCTTTAGAAATAACCAACACGTTTTTTGCAAGTTCCTGCATAATCTGATTTTGTTCATCTGTAAAGCCATAATATTCAATCAGTGGTACTTTATCTATCGCAATATCAGTGATATATACTTTCTTGTTGCGTTTCTTTGCCATTTCCAGAGACTTCAACGTGTCTGGCTTATCCGAAATGTCCATTGGCATCAGTTCCTTTCGCATTTCTTCTATCATTTATATTATAGCAGAAAGGCATCAAAATACACTATGTTTTTCTGCTTTGTTCCAATCTTTGCAAATCTGACCCGAAATACATGTATGTTAATATAGTTATAGAAACGAAAACGATGTTGATGGCTCTTGAATATGAGCAAGGAAGGAGGGCAGAAAAATATTGAAATTTATTTTTTTAAAAATTTCATATTTTTAATGTAAAAATAAAACATAGGAGGTAGATGGATGGTACGAAAAAGGAAAAGAAAATTTGGAAAGATTGGGAAGCTATGTGGAGGATGGCTTAGAGAATTCGGTATTTACAGCAAAGTGGTTGATGGAATTTTGAGGCGAAGAAGAGTCAGAACTTTGATGGCAAGAAGCCCCAATTGACGAGATTAGCAAAAGGCATAATGTTCATTATTTAAACATCCTATATTTTTTGTATACAGGCGACAACCATAGTATTAATTTAGCATTGTACTGTGTTTGTTTTGCTTTTATATAAAATTTTTTCATGACTATGAAAACCCCAACAAACGATTGCCGAGGTTAGCTGATATTAGGTGAAGCGGGGAGCACAGCCTTTTTTTGTTGCTTTTTCTCTATAATGAGAGGACACTTTGTAGAGATGCTTTCTTTTGTTATTATACATTTAGAGATATTTGCTTTATTGTCGGGAACCATGTACATAATGTTGAGCATAACATTTTCGAGAATGGATATTAGTTCTCTTGCACCAGTTTTGTCGGATTGCCAGTTTTGCTATTTCTCTCAGTGCCTCTTCTTCATAAATGAGCTTAACTCCATCTTTTTTGAAAAGAAGCTCATACTCTTTGGTTATGGCATCTTCTGGCTCTGTTAATACTTTTATTAACTCGTCTTCGTTCAGTTCAGCTAATGCACATAATATAGGAAAACGGCCTACAAATTCGGGCATCATACCAAACTTCACAAGTGCATCAGTGGTAAGTTTTTCCTCTGATGTTTTGACATCTATTATCTCAAATGTATTGCTGCTTCCAAAACCAAGAGGATTTTTCTTATTACTGTCAAATAACCCCTCAAAGGCACCTCCACAGATGAAAAGAATATTGGAAGTATCAACGATAACACTATTCCCCTGTGGATGCTTTTGACTGTCATTGAGTGTCACCGATAGTTCACATCCCTCGATTAATTTCAACAAACTGGATTGAAGCCCCTCACCAGATGGGTCTCTGGTAATACTTCTATTTCTTCCTATTCACGCAGTTTTATCTATTTCATCTATTTCATCTATAAAAACAACACCCCTTTGTGCAAGTTCAATATCGCCAGCGGCTTCAATCAAGTATAGGCAAAACTGCCCGTTGCCACAAGCAACGCAAATTAACATCTGGAATTGCCGGAGTTTCAATCGGAAACACAAATGTTTTATGCCCGTTTTCTTTGAACCATTTTTACAGAAAGCAGTGTACCGGCAATAAGGGCTACGAGTCCTACCGCAATAAGCAGGATACAGGAAGCCGGCTTGTGCTTAGAAAATATTTGCGTGAAAGCATTCAGAAATGCCTGCATATCACCATGATAGATAACTTTTTGTATAAAAAAGATAACGCCGCCAATCAGCAATGCTTCCAACAGCAGTAATATAACTTCTAACATTTCCCTGGACTCTACTTTTCCGATAAAAGCAGCCAGCAGCAGGTTTGCGCCACCGACAAAACCAAGCATAATCAGGGCACAGATGATAAGCATCTGATATGGCTCGACAGCTTCCATCACAATACGCATTTCCTCAATCCGGTATGATGAAAATTGCTTTCCGATTAACATAAATACAATACTTATAATGGAAGGAACTGTCATAATCAAAAGGCAGGTCAAGCTTCGCCCTATGACATATTCCCATTTTTGAATCGGAAAGCAGCCATAAAAGAATTCCATATTTGATTTACCTTCCACGGCAAATATAGCGGATACCACAGCAGTTGAGCCTACAACAAAAAATCCCAACAGCAGCGGGGTAAGAAAAAATAAGCAGCCTATGCCGGCGATTAGCATGCTAAACGTCATAATTATCATTGATTTCCGGCATATTGCCATGTCCATTTTGATGATATTGATTACACTTTTCATAATCAGGCGCTCCTCTCTGCATAAATTAAAATATCGTCTATTTTTGCATTTTCCGTTTGAAACGCATCGGATGCTGTATACTTCTCTTTTAAAATCATAGCTTCAAAGCTATCTCCATATTTGCGCGTTCCAATCAAATTTTGCTCCAGTTCACCGGATACGTTTTTATAATTGCCCTTAATGATTGCGTATTTTTCCATCAAGATATCTTTTTCCCCTGTGTAAAACAATTTTCCGCTGCTTAAGACGGTAACATAATCCGCAATCTTTTCTAAATCTGCACTGATATGTGTGGAAAATAAAACACTGTTTTCGCCATCCTGGATATATTCCATAAGAATGTCCATTAACTCATCTCTTGCAACCGGGTCCAGTCCTGATGTGGGTTCATCCAGCAGCAAAAGCTTAGCCTTATGCGACAGCGCTACTGCAAGCTGTAATTTTACACCCATTCCGCGGCTTAACTCGCTGACTTTTTTCTTGGGCAGACGTCCAAATTTAGATAACAGCTTATAATAGGCATCCTTGCCCCAGTTTTCATAAAATGCGCCCGCATATTTTTCTACCTGTTCCAATGTAAATATAGTCGGAAAGAATGGCTGGTCCACCACAACGCCCACGGTTTGTTTTACCTGCTTTTCACACCGGATATTGTCATAACCGTTTACCAGTATCTCGCCTTGAAAGTCCAGCATATTCATAATGCTTTTTATGGTAGTTGATTTTCCGGCGCCGTTTTTTCCCACAAGCCCCATGATAAATCCTTTTGGCAGTTGAAACGAAATATGATCTAGTTCAAACCCGTTATACTTTTTGCATAAATTTGTTATGTCTAACATTCTTAACGTTCCTCCTGTTTTAATAAGTTTTGTAATATTGCAATCAAATCGGTTTCCTTTAACGCTGCTTTTTTTGAAATCAGAATTGCCTGGTCAAAATGAGACTCTATCTCTTCCAATAACTTTTCATATAAAATTTCATTGCTTCTTTCTGAAACATAATAGCCTTTTCCCTGTACCGCAAAAATATAACCTGCCGTTTCCAAATCGTTATATGCCTTTGTCGTTGTAATGACGCTGACTTTTAAATCCCTGGCAAGCCCTCTGATAGAGGGAAGACATTCCCCCTCCTTTATTTCACCGGACATAATGGCATCCAGTATCTGGTTTTTTATTTGGTCGTAAATCGGTACATTACTATTGTTTTTTATTACAATTACCATTTGTGCCTCCTGTATATTACTGTATATAATGTATCACATACAGTTGAGCTTGTAAACATAAAATGAATAAATCTCAAAAATGTTATTGACATCTAAGAATTGTTAGCATATACTAACTATGAAAACAAAAGACTGCGGAAATGCGGGTGAGAGGAGAGATGAGTATGCCCTTGTCAATGATAAAAGCAGGAGAACCGAGTGTCATTCGCAAAGTTGGCGGTAAGGAAGAGACGCGGAGGTTTTTAGAAAAGCTTGGCTTTGTGGTGGGCGGCGAGGTTACCGTAGTATCGGAAACGGTAGGTAATATGATAGTCAATATTAAGGATTCCCGTGTCGCCATCGGCAAAGATATGGCGAATAAAATTATAGTTGGATAAGAAGGAGAGAACATGAAGACATTAAGACAAATTTCATGCGGCGAGACCGTAAAAGTGACAAGGCTGAACGGAGAAGGTCCGGTTAAGAGGCGTATTATGGATATGGGAATTACCAAAGGCGTCGAAATTTATGTCCGGAAGGTAGCGCCCTTGGGTGATCCGGTGGAAATTACCGTAAGGGGTTATGAGCTGTCTTTGCGCAAGGCGGACGCAGATATGATTGAGGTAGAATAATTTTTTTTGCACATAGGTTAGTTAAAACTAATGAAGGGGAGTTAAGACAAACATAAATACAATGTTTGAAAAAGGAAGAAAAGAGGTAGGATATGTCGATTAAGATTGCATTAGCAGGCAACCCTAACTGCGGAAAAACAACACTTTTCAATGCATTGACCGGCTCCAATCAGTTTGTAGGAAACTGGCCGGGCGTGACCGTTGAAAAGAAAGAGGGTAAACTGAAGGGGAACAAGGATGTTATCATCATGGACCTTCCCGGGATTTATTCCCTTTCCCCGTACACACTGGAGGAGGTTGTTGCCAGAAATTATCTGATAGGGGAAAGACCGGACGCTATCTTAAATATTGTGGATGGCACCAACATTGAGAGAAATCTTTACCTGAGCACGCAGCTTATGGAGCTTGGGATTCCCGTGGTGATGGCAGTCAACATGATGGATATCGTGGAAAAAAACGGAGATAAGGTCAACATCGGAAAACTAAGCGAAAAGTTGGGATGCGAGGTTGTGGAAATTTCCGCGCTGAAAGGAACTGGTGTTGAGAAGGCTGCACAGAAGGCAGTCAATGTGGCAAAACAAAGGAAGGCAGCAACTGTGGTCCACAAATTTGCAGCCGAAGTGGAGGATGTTATAGCCGAAGTGGAGGAAAAGCTGGGAAGCGATATTCCCGAAGAGCAGAAGCGTTTCTTTGCCATCAAGCTGCTGGAGAAGGACGATAAGATTGCAGAGCAGATGAAGCAGGCTGTAGATGTTTCCAAAGAGATTGAGAAGCTGGAAGCGGCTATGGATGATGATACGGAGAGCATTATCACCAACGAGAGATACCTCTATATTTCTTCCGTTATCAAGGACTGCTATACAAAGGGCAGAAAAGAAAAATTGACGGTTTCCGACAAAATTGATAAGATTGTGACAAACAGATGGCTGGCGTTGCCGATATTTGCGGTAGTTATGTTCATTGTGTATTACGTATCTGTTACAACAGTAGGCGGCTGGGCAACCGATTGGGCGAACGACGGTGTGTTTGGCGAGGGATGGAGTCTGTTTGGACTGGAAATTCCCGGTATTCCTGTGTTAATAGGAAATCTGCTTGAAACGATAGGCTGTGCCGACTGGCTTTCCGGCCTGATACTGGACGGTATTGTAGCCGGTGTGGGGGCTGTGCTTGGTTTCGTGCCGCAGATACTGATACTCTTTATCTTCCTTGCCTTTTTGGAAGCATGTGGATACATGGCGCGTGTGGCGTTTATCATGGACAGAATTTTCCGCAGGTTTGGTCTTTCCGGTAAGTCCTTTATCCCTATGCTGATTGGAAGCGGATGTGGGGTACCCGGTATTATGGCGTCCCGTACCATTGAAAGTGACCGTGACAGGAAGATGACGGTTATGACGACCACCTTTATTCCCTGTAGTGCAAAGCTGCCGATCATTGCCTTGATTGCCGGTGCGCTTTTCGGCGGTGCATGGTGGGTGGCTCCCAGCGCTTACTTTATCGGTATTGCAGCGATAGTTTGCTCCGGTATTATCCTGAAAAAGACAAAGATGTTTGCCGGTGACCCTGCACCTTTTGTTATGGAGCTTCCGGCGTACCATCTTCCCACGGTAGGCAATGTGCTGAGGAGCATGTGGGAGCGCGGCTGGTCCTTCATTAAGAAGGCCGGTACGATTATTCTGCTCTCTTCCATCGTTATATGGTTTACCACCTACTTCGGCTGGGTGGATGGACAGTTCAGGATGCTTGAGGACATGGAAATCGACCACAGTATTTTAGCCGGTATCGGAAATATATTTGCATGGCTGTTTATTCCGCTTGGATGGGGCGGCTGGAAGTCCACAGTTGCAGCGATTACCGGACTTGTGGCAAAAGAAAATGTAGTCAACACCTTTGGTATCCTCTTTGGTTTTGCGGAGGTTGCAGAGGACGGTTCCGAATTCTGGGGAACGCTTGCAGGCAGCATGACCGCGGTTGCAGCGTATTCCTTCATGGTATTCAACCTTCTGTGTGCTCCCTGTTTTGCGGCAATGGGCGCCATCAAGCGAGAGATGAACAATGCAAAGTGGTTTTGGTTTGCAATCGGTTATCAGACACTTCTTGCATATGCTTCAGCGCTTTGTGTATATCAGGTTGGCACACTTATTTCAACAGGTGTGTTTGGAATCTGGACGGTGATTGCATTCCTGCTGGTTATCGGCTTTGTTTATCTGCTCTTCAGACCTTATCGGGAAAGCGATACATTGCGGATAGATACGAAAAGACTGGTAAAAGTAAAAGCAAGATAAAGGCAGATTTCTGAAAGGTTTAACGGAAGGCTGCCGAAGATTTCAGACAGTGTTATGAAAGAAGGAGGCAGAATATATGGGAACAATTGCAGTACTGGCGGTTTTAGTAGGTATTGTGGCGTTGATAGTGAGAAATATGATTCGAAGCAGAAAGAACGGAAAGTCTCTGCCTTGTGGCTGTGACTGCGGCCATTGCGGCGGAAAATGCGGGCATTAAAGCTTTTCCCACCAAAATTTAACTTGACATAAGAAAAAATCCATCTGATACTATAACTAATGCTGCCGACAGGCGGAATGGAAAAGGGGTATCAGGATGGAAAACAGAAAAATCTTAAAAAATAAATACTATCTGTATATGACGGAATTTTTTGCAGGTATGTCCGTTATGGCAGTGGAGTTGGGAGCAAGCCGGCTGCTTGCTCCCTATTTCAGTTCCTCCCAGATTGTGTGGACCATCATCATCGGCACGATTATGATAGCAATGGCGCTGGGGAATGTGTGGGGCGGAAAAAGTGCGGACAAGAATCCGAATCCCGACAAGCTCTATATGCGGATTATCATTGCTGCAGTGTGGATAGCGGCGATTCCTTTTCTGGGAAAATATGTGATTCTTGCCATATCGGGTGTGCTGATACTGGCTGTAAACAATAATTTTCTAATCTGGGCGGCCTTTCTTGCCTGCATGGTTATCTTTGTATTTCCCTTGTTTTTATTGGGAACCGTGACGCCCTCTCTTGCAAAGTATACGGTGGGCAGTCTGGACGACAGCGGCAAAACGGTGGGTACGCTGGGTGCGTTCAATACCATCGGCAGTATTATCGGTACCTTTGTCCCCACCTTCGTTACCATTCCGGCGGTGGGAACTGCCATTACCTTTCTTCTGTTTTCCGGTATTCTGCTGCTTTTGGGGCTGGTCTATTTTATCAGCACAAAGTTCGGGGATTCCCGTAGGCAGAAAATTTCCTGTGTTGTGGGGATTATACTGTTTGTGCTCTGCTGTGTGTTCGGAGCAGGCAGCCGGTTTGCCTTCTGGGAGAGCGGTCTTTTGTTTGAAGGAGAGTCCATTTACAATTACCTGCAGGTGAAGGAGGACGAGGACAGCGTGGTTCTGTCCACCAATGTGCTCTTTGGCGTGCAGTCCATTATGAAAAAGGATGAGTCTTTGACGGGCATGTACTATGATTATGCGCTGGCGGCTCCGGTTATGGCGGGGCTGGCGGAGAAGGAGGATGCCAAAGTGTTGGTGCTTGGTATGGGGACAGGCACTTTTGCAAAGCAGTGCAGGCAGTATTTTGGCAGTGTTTCGATAGAGGGAGTGGAAATCGACCAGAAGATTACGGACTTGGCGTGGGAATATTTTGCACTGCCGGAGGATATCAAGGTAACAACCTACGATGGCAGGGCTTATCTGAATGCGATAGATGAGACTTATGATGTGATTATGGTGGACGCCTATCAGGATATCACCATTCCTTTCCAGATGTCTTCTGTGGAATTTTTTACTCTAGTAAAAGAGCATCTTGCAGAGGATGGCGTCATGGTGGTGAATATGAATATGCACACGGACAAGGAGGGCAATATCAATCAGCAGTTGTCCGACACCATAGCTAGTGTGTTTGACAGCGTCTATACCGTAAATGTAGCAGGTTCCACCAACAGAGAGCTTTTTGCTGCGGGAAGCCCCGAAATCATAGAAGGTCTTAAGGAGGAGGCGCTTAAGCTGGAGAACGCAGAACTGCGGAATATGATGGTGTGGGCAGCGGAGCGCATGACGGTATATGAAAAAGGCGATTACTTGCTGACGGACGATAAGGCGGCAGTAGAGCTCTTGGGGATGCAGGTAATAGACGAGTTGATTCGCGATGAACTCGGCTATTACAAGACAATCTTTAAAGAACGGGGAATCAGCGGGCTGCTGGAGAGTATGTAGCCGGTGACATTCAAAAGGTCAATAAGTTAAAAACTTTCTATGTTCTTATGCTGCTTATCAGGTGAAGCAGGGCTTCTTTTTGCGGTTTTGATAATGTACTCCATTTTGAAAAGAGTACACGTTGCTCGTCTGTCATTTCTGCAGTTGCAGTTCCGTCTGAAAAAAATTGTGCTAAAGTGATACCAAATGCTTTACATAACGCCTCTAAGGTCGGAAGTGTCGGCGCGTTATTACGGTTAAACATATTTGTAACTGTGGAATGTGAGAGATGGGCCTCCTTCGCCAATCGATAATCTGTCCATCCCCGTTCGGCCATCAACCGCCGTATCTGTTTTTGTATATCCATAAATCTGCCTCCTATTTGTATCCATTATAGCACCCAAAATGGTAGCAAAGTAGTATAAATCAGTAGACACAATGTTTCTCAAAAGAGACATACGGAAAGATAAGAGAATTACTGATATTGCAAGGATTTTGGCGGTGGCAGACCGGTGCAAGGAGAGATAATAAAGAGTATTTTTTAGTGATTTTAGCTTTATGGATAATTTGAAAACCGATAAAGATCATGCTAGAATATGCGAAAACAGAGGACAGTAAAGGAATGGCGACAAGCAAATGCAAAATGCGTTTAAGAGTCATCCAAGGGAGTAGTCATGAAAAATGAAGAAAATGAAAAAACAGCAGAAGACATGAAGCAGGATTCTATTGTTGTGTCTGAAAAATTTTTGTATCTCGGTGTGAAACGCTCCGATACCATAACGATTTGCATGCCCGACTGCTATGAGGCAGCCGTGTGTGCGCTTGCCGCAGACAAAATAGGTGCAACAGTTACTTATGTGGATAGTACACTTTCACCGGACGAGGTACGGCAGCACTTAAAACAGTTTCATTCCCTGTTACTGATTAATTATGAAAAATCTATGGCAGATAACGCGGAACTGATTCGGACAACAGATACAAAATATGTATTGACCCTAAAGCCTCAGAATACGATTGCACAACTGCAGGAAGAAAAAATCCCTTATGGAAATTTATTTATGTCGTCAGTACTTTCTGACAATAAGGGGCAGGCGTGCACCGTGCAGGAAATCAAACAGCATTTTTTTTGTGAAAGGAATGATTGACAAACAGAAGCGATGGTGATAGATTAGTATCAATCAAAATCCCATGGGGGAGTAGCAAGCGTATATCGTAGCAAGTCAACATACTGACCATTAAGGTCTGGCTTGTTTTAAATTGCGAGACTCATGTATAGCATCAAACTATGCATGAGGTCTGTATATTTTTAAATGTGTACCCAAGTATAGTTTGAGACTGTACTTGGGTTTTTGTTTTGTCATGCGAGGAGGAACAGAAGATGAAATGGGACTTATTATTTTTCTTTAACAGTGTATTACTTGGAGTAGGACTTGCCATGGATGCTTTTTCCGTGTCACTTGCCAATGGACTTAGTGAGCCGGAGATGACAAGAGGAAAAATGTGTAAAATTGCAGGCGTGTTTGCGGTTTTTCAGGCAGTCATGCCCATGCTGGGCTGGGTGTGCGTTCACACCATAGTGCAGTATTTTCGGGCGTTTGAGAAACTGATTCCTTGGATTGCGCTGGCACTGCTCTCGCTGATTGGCGGCAAAATGCTGGTAGAGGGAATCCGCAGTAAAGACAGCCAGCCGGAAAAAGTACAGGTGGGGATGACTGCGCTTCTCATACAAGGTGTGGCTACTTCTATAGATGCATTGTCGGTTGGATTTACAGTTGCAGAATACGGTTTGGATATGGTGATTGTCTGTGTGCTCATTATTGCGGCGGTGACATTTTTTATCTGTATTATGGGTCTTATGATTGGCAAAAAATTTGGTACAAAACTATCAAATAAGGCTTCCGTGTTAGGTGGTGCGATATTGATTGTGATAGGGCTGGAAATTTTTATTACCGGTATTTTTTAAGTGGCTTTATATTCTTAAAAATTCTTAAAGTTTATCCTTTTTATTTCATCGGAAGGTTTATTGTAGTAGAATAATACTGCACAAATGAAGCAAAGGAGCAGTACTATGATAACCTACACAATGGTCCCTGATGAGGAGATATATAAGATTCTGGCAGAATTATACTATAAAAAAAGTGCGACGTACAAGAACCGGAAGCGGAAGCTGATTACGATTAGCATGATGGGTCTGATATTGGTGGCAATGAGTCTTTGGGGAACGGCATTAAGCGGAAAAGGAGATTATTACTGGGTTGCTTTCTTAATACTGGGTGTGTTTTCCATTGTATACGGATTCTATATGGTTTTTTTCGGAGCAAAAAAACAAGTGATGAATACCATCAGGCAGAAGAATCAGGGAGATAGCTTTTCGGCACTGACTTATACCCTAGGGGATGATATTCAGGTTCATTCTGAAAAAACCGATGCCCGCGTAGACTGGGATTTGATTGAGGAGAAAGGGGAGATAAGTCATTTTATCTACTTGCGGAGTTCCGGTGCCACCATTCTTCTGGACAAAAACAAATTGAGCACAGAGGAGCTTTCAGAGCTATCTGAGCTTCTCAAGAGGGTCGGATAATATAGGGGAATATCTCTATGTTTTCAAATCCCATGCTTTTCAGCTTTTCCAGAGAGGAAAGCACATGTTTTTTGGAGTTGTACTTCGGGATTTTAGGCACTCGGATATGAATATGTTCCGGTGATATTCTTTCAGCCAGCAGCTTTAAGTTGTTGGCTGCTTTGTCGATGGGCGTGCCGGTATACGCCTCATAGACCGAAGGGTCAAGGTCCTTGATATCCACAATAAAATCGTTGACGGAATCCAATACTTTTAGAAACCGTTCTTCAGAAACGTTTAAAGAAGTTTCCAAGGTGAGTGTCCAGTCCGGTCCACAAAGACGGCGGAACTGACGGATAAAGTCAACATGCAGAAGAGATTCCCCGCCGCCGAAGGTAACGCCGCCTCCGGTGGCGAGAAAATACAATTCATCTATCTTTACTTTTTCATACAGCGCTTCCGGCGTAAGCATAACGCATTTTTCCAGCGTTTGAGGATTCCATGCGTGAGGGTTTAAGCAATAGCGGCATCGAAGTGGGCAGCCGTATGCGCCCACCAAGGTGGTGACGCCCTTTCCGTCTGTCTGTAATCGGTGTCTTGCTATGTTGAAAACCGGAAGAAGTGATGTCTTTGTATCCATGTTGTATTTCCTTCTCTATAACAGTTACACTTTATTTTTGTGTCAATCAGCCGGATTGCTGTGAACTGTGCGGCGTGCAGACTACGGTTCTATGGCGATGTCGCCTTCCAGTACGGACATGGTTTCGTCGGGTTCCGGGCTTTGTGGCACAGGAATTTCACCTTCTATTATAGGTGTGGTTTCGTCGGGCACCGGACTTGGCGATATAGGCATGCTGCCCTCTGTTTCCCATTCAAAAGGAACCACATTGCCGGCGAGGGTATCATCCTCTTTTGCATCCGGAGCATCTTCCATCAGCCCCGCAATCGTATCGTCGGCAGGCGGTGTGCTGAAATTAAAATCTGCAATACCGCCATCTATTTCATCATTCGGGGCGGGCGCTATATCAATATCACCGGCAATATCTTCAGGCTTGCTGTCTACGCCAATACCTTGCAGAAAATCTACAACGGTGTCTGTTGGACTGCAAGCCGTAAAGGCAGTGCAGGCGCCAATGGAAATGCCGGCGATGGCAACTGCTTTTCCAAGTCCCTGTCGGATGGCAAGCTCCCGCTCCAGATACCGAAGCTCCGATTCGCATTTGGGACAGGTTCCCTTACAGTCTCCCTGATGCGTACATTGGGAGACAGCAAAAGGAATATCATTTTTTTCTGCAATTTGTCTGCGAATTTCTTTTAATGCTTTGCATTTCTCTTTGCCTTTCATAAAAATTCCGCCTTTCTTGTATCTATTCTTAAATATGTCGCCTGAATTAGTGACTGATTACTATAGATACGGGACAGGGCGGTTCGTTTTATGGAAAAATTTTAAAATCTTCACAAAAAATTTTGCGATAAATTTCGTAAAACTTAAGAATTTCGCAAAATTATCTTAAAAGAATTTAGATATAAATAAATAAAATTACAAGCAAGGAGGAGAAAC
>CAMWLB010000019.1 GCA_947174985.1 uncultured Lachnospiraceae bacterium
TGACGAAAAGCGAAGTGAGCAAGAATGAAAAAAGAAAAAAGAGAGCTGACGCCTGCGGAAAAGAAGCGCAGGGGTAAAAAAATAAGGAAATGGGTTGTGCTTGCATTGCTGGCCGTGATAGTGGTTTTTGTCGTCTTTTTCCGTCAGGGCCAAGAAGGCGGACAGAATATGGTTTTCGCAGAGAAGCCTGTCAGGGGCGATATCGAGGAAGAGGTCAGTCTTAGCGGAACGGTGGAGAGTGAGGAGGTTAAGGTCTACTTTGCACCCGCAAGCGGGCGGATTGCAGATGTTTTTGCAAGCGCAGGCGAGGAAGTGACAGTGGGCGATGTGCTGATAGGCTATGATATGGAAAGCATGCAGGAGGCGCTGGAAGAGGCGAGGCTTCAGTATATGGCGGGCAACAGCAGCTACAACGGCGCACTTTATAATGACAGGGACGCGCAGGCGAAGTTAAACGAGGCAGAAACCAACCTTGCCATTTTGGAGCAGCAGATAAAGGATGCGGAGAGTTATGTGAAGCAGCTCAATAAGCAGCTTGTCAACATCCAGACGGGCAATGCCGATAAACTGGCGGTTGAAAACATGAATTTGCAGAAGCAGTTAATTTTGTTGCAAAAGGACCCGCTGGAAAATGAAGACGCCATCGTGCAGGTGCAGATTGCGCTGCAGGCAAATCAGTATGCGACGCAGAGCCTCGGCAATTCCGACGCGGAGAAATCCTTGAAGGAGGGCATAGAAGCGGAAGAGGAACGTCTAGCGACAATGCGTGAGCACAAAGCGGAAATGGAAGCGCAGAAGCAGCAGGCGGAGGCGGCGCTGGTCAACCGGTATCAGAAGGAGAATCTTTCTGCGACGGAGGAGCTGAACCTGCTTGCCTATGAGAATATGCAGGCGGATTTTGCCGCAGCACAAAGCGGCATTACGGCTGATTTTAATGGCATTGTTATGGAAATCGGTGTCGTGGAGGGAGCGACAGTGCCGGAGGGCACGCAGCTTTTGACACTGGCGGACAGTGAAAAAATTAAGGTAGTAGTGTATATTACCCGTTATGATTTGGAAAAAATTGAGGTGGGGCAGCAGGCGGATGTCACGATAAACGGCAGTGTTTATGAAGGCAGTGTTGCCAAAATAGACCGCATGGCAACCGTAAATGCATCGGGAAATGCGACAGTACGGGCGGAAATCCATATTGAAAACCCCGATGACAAAATATATCTGGGGCTTGAGGCAAAGGCGGTGATACATACGGACAGTTCTTCGGACGCGCTGTTAATTCCGCTGGAGGCGCTGAATGCGGACAGAAACGGCGATTTTGTATACATAGAGGAAAATGGAATTGCAGTCAGAAGACCTGTTGTGACGGGGATTTCTTCCGATGAGTATATTGAGGTAAAAGAAGGTCTGAGTGAAACGGACAATGTGATTACTGCTTCCTACAACGGTGCGGGCATAGAGGAAGGGATGCAGGTCTATGTACTGGCGCAGGATACGGCAGAGTAAAAAGAAAGCGTAAAAGAGCGCAGATGGGAGCTGTTATGGCACAGATTTGGGAGTACATAAAAATTGCCCTGATGAACATAAAAAGCAACAAGGGGCGTTCCATACTCACGATGCTGGGCATTATCATCGGCATCGCTTCCGTTATTATGATTATTTCCATCGGAACGGGGATTAAGTCAAATATCAACGAGGAATTGAACGCCATGGCGGGAGGACAGATTGCGGTATATTCCTATGGCGACAACGAGGCAGGCGTGGTAGTGGAGTTTGACAATGAGGATTTGGAGGCTTTAGAGGAGAAGGTGCATAACATCAAAGCGGTTACGCCGCTCTGGGGCCTGAACGGTACGGTGTCAGGAAGAAAAGGCAGTTTTGGCTGTGATGTCCGTTTTGGAAGCAGCGGATTGGAGTACACAAGCAGCGACCCGATTATAAGGGGCAGATACTTTTCCGACAATGATTATTATGCGGCGAACAGGGTGTGTGTGATAACGGAGGGCAGTGCAAAAAAGCTGTTTGGCACGACCAATGTAATCGGCATGACGCTGGAAGTCAATCTGTATGGAGTAACACAGGAAATGACGATTGTCGGAATCAGGCAGGACTCCGCGGCAGTGATGGTAACGATGTTTGATGACGCCACGATTAGTATAGAAGCACCGCTTTCCGTGGTGGAAAACGCTTACGGTTTTTATGCGGATACCTTTGACAGCATTATGATAATCAGCGACGATGCAAAGAATGCATCACAGGTGGCAAGGGACGCTGTTGCGCTGTTGGAGAGGCGGCACAATGTGCGGGGGATGAATGCTATCCAATTGGAAAATTTTAATGATTTTATGAGCGAAATGAATGATATTTTAAGTTATGTGACAGCGTTTGTGGTATTGGTAGCCGCAATCTCCCTGCTGGTAGGCGGCATAGGGGTTATGAATATCATGTTGGTTTCCGTGACGGAGCGCACAAGGGAAATCGGTATCCGAAAAGCGCTGGGAGCAAGGACCGGCTCCATTCTTCTGCAGTTTTTGTCGGAATCTGCCATTATTACCCTCTGCGGCGGACTGATAGGCATCACGATAGGTATTTTAGGCGCGTGCGGCGTCTGTTCCATGCTGGGCTTTGCGGCAAAAGTGCAGCTTTCCGTGATTTTGGGCGCTTCTGCCTTTTCTTCGGCGGTAGGAATCTTTTTTGGCATATATCCTGCCAGAAAGGCGGCGCGGTTAAGTCCGATAGAAGCGCTGCGCCACGAGTAGAAAATTTTATATTTATGAAACGCAACCGGACCATCATAAAATCCTACTTATGGAGTGAAAGGTATTTCCGGAGTACTTTTAAAAAGCACGAATTTGTGCCTGCGGACCGGCAGGTCACGGAAAGGAAGCAATATGATGGACGACAAGGAAATTATAGCAATGTACTGGAAGCGGGACGAAGCTGCGATACGGGAAACTGATGTAAAATACGGAAAATTGTGCAGCTATGTGGCAAAGCATATTCTTCTCAGTCTGGAGGACTGTGAGGAATGTGTCAATGACACGTATCTGGCGTGCTGGAATGTGATTCCGCCCAAGCAGCCGGATAAGTTTTCCGCATTTGTCAGCCGGATTACAAGGAATCTGGCCTTGAACCGGTTTGATTATCTGACTGCGGAAAAGCGAAACCCGAAGGCGGTATGCTCGTTAGAGGAGCTGGATGAGTGCGTCTCGGGCACAGATACGGTGGAATCCGAACTGATGGAAAAAGAGATTGAAATGGCTGTCAGTGATTTTTTGTGGAAACAGGAGGAAGAAAAGCGAAATATTTTTATACGCCGTTACTGGTATTTTGATTCGATAGAGGAAATCAGCAGGCAGACGGGATTTCCGGCAAGCAAAATTAAGTCCGTCCTGTTTCGTATGCGCGGAAAACTGAGAGCACATTTGGAAAAGGAGGGTATTGCAGTATGAATAGCAGAAAACTGGCAGATAGAATTGGAAATATTGACGAACGCCTTGTACAGCAGGCGCAGAATCTTCCGAACTACGGGGTAAGGCGCAGGAACAGGGTAATTAAGAGACTTGCAACGTGCGCAGCTACGCTTGTACTGATGGTGTGCAGCTTTGCGGCAGGAATGGCTGTATCCGCAAAAGAACCCGTAGTGGAGCCGGCACAAGATTCGGCTCAGGAGACGGTTTTTCTGGAGGAAATCGGTTTGACGCTTATCCTGCCTGACGAGTGGAAGGACAATTATGCGGTAGAAGTAGGTGAGATGGAAGGCGGGTATGTATATACCTTTTATGACAGCACGATTCACGGGCAAGGCGGCGAATGGTCGGACTTCGGAATTCTCTTTTGGATTGGAGCGTACGGCGACAGAGCGATGACGGCAGAGGAGCTGGAACAGGAGAATGTGTTCGACGGCGCGATTCCTTATCGGTATCTGTTCTCTAACAAGAACACCAATTATATTTTGGTTGATGTCACGGACGTGCAGTGGGATCCGTCCGACCCGGAGATGGAGCAGCATTATTTTATGCTGATGGAGAGCATCCCCGAAATCCGCTTTATACTGGACAATGTATTGTAAAAAGGAGGGCTTTCCATGCTGCGGGTAGCGGTCTGCGATGATGATGAAAAAGCCTTGGGCGAAACCATGGATATGCTTGAAGATTATAGTAAAATCCGGCTGCAGGCGGACGGCTACCGAAGCGGGAAAGCTCTTTTAGCGGCAGGGAAAAAGTATGATATCCTGCTGCTCGACATCGACATGGCGGACATGGACGGCATTGAGACGGCGAAGCGGATCAGAGAGACGGACAGAGATGTAAAGTTGATTTATATCACCAATTACAGCGATTACACGATTTTTGCCTTTGCCGTGCATGCCTTTGCCTATCTGCTGAAGCCGCTGAAAAAGGAGGAGTTGTACGCGCAGCTTGACGAGGCGTGTGCCTATGGCTTGTCCCGACAGGAGCCGGAACTGGAATTTCAGGCGAAGGAGGGCATTGCCCATGTCAAACCGACCCAAATCCTCTGCTTTGAGTACTGTGAGCGGCAGGTGCTGTTACACACGGAAAAGCGTATCTGGCATTTGAAGAGAAAAATTACGGAAGTGGCGGAGGAGATGGAGCCATATGGCTTTGCCATGCCTCATAAGAGCTTTGTGGTGAATTTGTATGCGGTTGAGAGAATTCATGGCTATGAGCTTACGCTGACGGACGGGCGCAGGATTCCCCTGTCGCAAAAGAAAGCTGTGCAGTTTCGGGGAGCGCTGAATCAGTATCTTGCGGAGGAAAGGGGGATGCACAGTTGGAAATCTTAGTCTATCTGATACTTCCCTGCGTGGGCAGTATTTTTCTTGTCGGTTCCATGTTTTACGGTGCTTACCGGATTGCGGGACAGCCGAAGCTGTCAGGGGGCGCCTGGGGACTTATGGCGGCGTATGCGGCCGTCACTGTAGCGTGTTCCCTGCTGGGAAGCACTTGGGTAAATCTTGCCTTTGGCATTTTGTTTCCCTTTGCGGCAATGTGGATTTTGAAAGCTTCCAAATCCTGCCTTGTGCCGTATTTTATTTTGTCCGTGGCGGTTTTTCTGACGGATGTTGTCGTGATTACGGGCTATGAAATGCTGATAGTCCATGGGATTTTGTTTCTCAATTCTCAAGAGCTTTTGTACATTCTGCTGGTGGTACTGGACAGAATGATGGAATTTATGGTAATCTGCCTGATTGCCGTGATAGCGGGAAAAAGGACGGGAAGGCATATTACGGTGCGGCAGGTGGTACTGTCCATTCTGCTGCCATTGTTTTCCGTGTTTAATATGTATTGCATGGTATACTTGATGCAGATTTATATGGTGAAGGGCTCCGTGATTCTTCTGCTGATAAATTTGTTGCTGCTCATCGGTCTGAACATTTATTTCTGCGTGCTGGTCGATGTGATGAGCGAGAATCACAAGTTGGAGAGTGAGAAGAATTTTTACCGCAGGCAGTCGGAAATGCAGTACCGCTATTATGCGCGGGAGGAAGAAAAGTATGAGGAGTCCCGAAAGCTGATTCACGATATCCGCAACCACATTCTTGCCATGGAGGAATTGTACGACAATGAAAAGGCGGAAGCGGCGGCGCACTATGCCGGCGACATCCATCAAATGCTGAACAATCTTGGGCAGAAATATTACACTTCGGAAAAGCTTTTAAATATTATCCTCAACGATAAAGTGCGGCAGATGCAGCGCGCAGGAATCAGGGAGGATATTAAGGTGGGCGAGTTGTCCTTGGATTTTATGCGGGATATGGACGTCACCGCGCTGTTTGCTAATTTGCTGGATAATGCAATTGCCGCGGCCGCAGAAAGCAGGGAAGGCTTTGTAAAACTGCGGATAAACAATGTGCGGCAGTTTGTGTCCATTACAGTGGAAAACAGCAGTGATAGAGAGCCGGTAAGGACAAAAAACGGATTCCGCTCGGGTAAGGAAGGCCATGAGGGCGTAGGGATAAGGAGCATTAGACGGACAGTGGAGCAATACGGGGGCGACGTGCAGTTTGACTGGCAGGAGGGCGTGTTTACCGCAAAAGTGATGCTGGCAGCAGAATAATGTGCGAAGAACGGAAGAAACTGATAACAGACTTTATGTCTCTTTTAAGATAATAGTTGCTGGGATAAAACGCCGGCAAGTTCACTAACCCATATTGAATTTCCTGAAGTCTTATGATAATATGCAGAGCAATAAAACGGAACTTGGAGTGGAGAATTATGTTATATAGACTGGCAGAAGAAAGAGATATAGATACGATTTGTAAATTGATAAAAGCTGCTGTTAGCAGCATGATAAAGCAACAGATTTTTCAATGGGATGACATATATCCTAAAAGAGCGGATTTTGAGGCGGATATTCAGAAGCAACAGCTTTATATTGGCTTATCAGATGGTGATGTTGCTGTGATATATACTATAAATAAAGAATGTGATAAGGATTATGAAAATGGCCGATGGAAATATCCAGATTGTGAATACCGCGTTATCCATCGATTATGTGTTAATCCGACATACCAAAACCGGGGGGTGGCAAAAAGCACACTTTTTCATATTGAGGAAGAATTAAAAAAAATGAATGTTAGAGCAATACGCCTTGACGTATTTAGCAAAAATCCTTTTGCATTATCTTTGTATCTTGGTATAGGATATGAAAAAGTTGGCTTTGCGGATTGGAGGAAAGGAAGATTTTATCTTATGGAAAAGTTGATATGATACAGGCAGCTATTATTAGATACGGAAAAGTGGCTTTTCAATGGAAAAAATGAAGTACATCAGAACAGTTTGACGAAGAGTGTAAAATGTATGACGAAGCAGCGATTTTTTCTTTGTTATCTGATGTTTCCAGAATAGATTATCAAAATATTTATATTTCAATTTGTCGGGCAGTTATCTGTTATGGATAGCTGCCCGTCTTGGCACTTTAACGGAGGATTTAGAGAATAAGACGCCAGTAACCATAATCTGAAAAGGAAGGACTGTATCTTAGGAGCAATATGCCTTACCTTAGGTAAAGCATATTGCTTTTTCTATGGGGGAAATCTAAAATGAGGGTAAGCAAATCATACTGATACAGGAGGAGCGGCAATATGCTGGCAGCGGGACTGCTGTTTGGAAGTTTTATATGCTTTGTGCTGCCCATCGGGGGTGCAGTCATGCTGATGCGCAGAAAGAAAGGCGCAGGAAAAGCGTTTCTTTTCGGGATGCTGGCGTTCATCGTAAGCCAGCCATTACTCCGCCTGCCGCTTTTGCAGATTGTGCTGCCGCAGTACGCATGGTTTGCCGTTTTGCAGCTAAACCCGTGGCGCTACGGTCTGTTTCTGGGGCTGACGGCAGGACTGTTTGAAGAAACTGCAAGGTGGATAGCTATCCGCTTTTTCCTCAAAGAAAAAACAGACATAGAGCATGGTATGTCCTTCGGACTTGGGCACGGCGGCGTGGAAGCCATGCTGCTCGTGGGTCTTCAGTTTGTAAATATGCTGTTTCTGCTGATTTCAGGCAGGGGAGCATTGCTCCCCGTCAGTGCAGAAATGGTCCTCATCAGCAGTCTGGAACGCCTGTCCGCCATCCTGTTCCACATAGGAGCGTCCCTGCTGGTGATGCACGGCGTCAGAAGAAAAAAAGCAAGATATCTTGCCGCTGCCATTTTACTTCACACACTACTCGATGCCCCCATTGTCATTCTGCAGGCAGTGTTTGGCGTGGGCATAGCCGGAATCGAGGCATACGCCTCGCTATTAGCAGTGTTCACGCTGCTCGTAGGAATTCGGTGCTATCGAAAACATGACTAGGCATTTGCAAGGTATTCTTCCAAGCTACAGGAAATGGGCAATATAGACAAAAAGGGCGACTTGCCACTGCTTTGGAGACGTTTTTGTCTATATTGACCATTTCCGTCACTTGCAACAAACTGGAAAAAATTCGTAAACATAAGAACATATAGAGTGAAAGGAACGAGGATAATGATGAAAGAAAAAGCAAAAAGAACTGTAAAAAAGAGTTTCGCAGCAATACTGGCGGCAGCACTGCTTTTTACGCTTGCAGCCTGCAGCGGCACAAAACTCCCCGATGGTTTTGACGAAAAAACCGTAAAAGAGGCTGCTACAAAATTTCTCGACTATTTGACTGCCGGAGAGTATGACAGCGGCATGGATATGATGAGTGAAGTCATGACGGCAGCCTTGTCGAAGGAGGATTTGACTGCCATTATGGAAGATTTAGACAGACAGGTGGGAGCTTTCAAGGAGTATAAAAGCATCGCTGTAGTGGGGCAGACCTCTCAAGGCGTCGAATACGCGACAGCAGTTGTCGTGGCTTCCTATGAAAAGCGGAATGTGACATACACAGTGGTATTCAACACGGATATGGAAATTGACGGCTTTTATTTGAGATAGGCGGAAATGGAGGGTATCATGTTATACGCGTTTTTGATATGGCTTGCGCTGTCAGCCTGCTTTGTCATCATGGGCATTTATAACTTTTTCTCTAAAAAGAAGTCGGCGTTCAGCTTCTGGGCAAATGCGAAAGTGTTTGAAGTGACTGATGTAAAGGCGTACAACCGCGCACTGGGAAAACTGTGGTGCGTATTTGGCATCGTGTTGGCTCTTTTGGGACTGCCGCTTTTATATGGGCAGAATTCTCCATACATTCTGCTTACCATGCTGGGAGCCATGCTGGAGGCAATTGCTGCGATGGTGGTCTATGTGACTGTGATAGAAAAAAAGTACCGCAAGAAATAGTCCGGAACATACGAAGGTGCTTGTCGGTTTTGCCTGACGGTAGTATAATGCGCTTATCTGAAAAGTGCAGGAGGAGAAAAGAGTCAGACTTCTCCTTGCTTATACGCGTGTGAAAACACATAGACAGGAGCGGACATGAGCGATAAAATAGCAGCACCCTGCGATAAGAAGGCGCAGGATTGTGTAAAAAGAGTTATGCAGTACCTTTCTGATATCACTATCATCAGATTATCACGGGACAGCACACACAGACGATGGAGCAGGAAGAGCTTCATTACAATGAAAGCGGACATCTAACATTAAATGGCCCAGAGCAAGAGGGTTTCCATTATCAATATGATGAGGTGGATTCCCCATTGATAAATTTGACTGGGCAAGTAATGATTTAGTCATTCGCATTAAAACAGAAATTTATATTGGTGGACAAGGCGAAAAAGTTTCAGTTAGTCAACTATGATGAAGATGATTTATTGGAGAATTGAATTGATGGAGAAAGACATAAGTGAAATGTATGTAGAAAACGAATTTTATAAAATTACTTTGCAGAACGCACTTCAGATAAAAATTTCACTTCGTCCCGATGACTATGTTTGCCCGGAAGCGGTATGTATTTCTAATCCCAACATGGGTGTTTTTGTAGTTTTTTAAGGGTGGGAAACATGGATATAAAAAGGATGCAGGAATTGATACGGATATACGATGAAAAATTGGATACGCCTGATCATGCTCATGTATTCGAGATGCGATGGACATATATCACTTCGGATTGGATCAAGTCTCTGGATAAGTCAGACCGGGCATCCATTTTTGAGTATATTGGCTATATACTGCACCAACCAGGCGAGTCCTCACAAAAAATGCGTACATTGATGATGCTGGCAAAGCTCCCCTGCCCGGAAACAGAAATGTTGATGGACAAAATGCTTATAGAGGGGTCATTAACGCACACACCATTTATCATGCAATATGTTTATTCCAATAAGATGATTTGCGAAAAAGAAACCTCGCAGAAGTAAACTTACTGCAAAATTGATAGTCCCCCAACCGCCAAGGTCAACGGCATATAAAAAATACGTTGGATGGTGGCGGGATAGGTACTAACTATCCCACCGTCCTGTCTGTTACTGTTCTATATCCTGCGCCCTACGGGGCTGCTGCTCCCACTGTTTCTGACGCAAGATACTGTAAACGCTCTTCAGGATTTGCTCAGCTTCGGTCAGCGGCTTTTTCCCCTTATACTTGAAATAAATGTCGCTTTGCTCGATGTGCTTTTTCAGAGTGCCTAACCGCCGCTCAATAGGTTTCAATTTACCCTGAATGTTCAGTTGTTCCTCTATCATAGACTTGAATTTTTCATCAAGCCCCGCCATATCCATGATGTTGTTGGTTTGCAGGAAATTCAGCATTTTCACCGCGTCCTTGAGGTTATACAGCGATTGGGAATACTGCGATTTTACTGTCTATCCCCTGACGCTCATAACTGCGGTGGTCGATGCGCTCCGCGTATCCGTACTGCTCCAACGCCTGATTGCAAAGCTGCGCCCACGCAGCCCGCCATTCCTCGGCTTTGGTCTGCTTGTTCCAGTCAGTGGCGGGAATGGATTTGCATTTGTGCTGCCGCTTTTTCGGGTCATAGATTTTGTTGCCCTGCGGGTCAAGAATGTACTCCTTTTTCTGCCTCGCGCCCCATGCTCCGCCTGTGGCCTGACTGCCTGCTTTATTCGTAGTATTCCCGTTCCTTTACGATACACTCCTTTTGCAGTAACAAAGGAAACACTTCCCATTCTATATTAACATACATTTTGATGGTAAAATGTTGTCAGAACTGCCGATTGTATGGTATACTAAAACATATATTTTGTATATGTCGGCATGTTTGTAGAAAAATGCTGGCAGGGAAGGCTGAGGAAGGTATATGGCAAAAGAAAAAGCATCGTTGGTTTTTACGAACGATAAGTGTATAGGGTGTAATAAATGTATCAGTGTGTGCAGCTGCACGGGGGCATGTGTATCCCATGAGGTAGACGGAGCAAACAGGATTGATGTGGATGGGAATAGATGTGTTGCCTGCGGAGCCTGCTTTGACGTATGCGAGCATGGTGCAAGAGAGTATAACGACGATACGGAACGTTTTTTTGAGGATTTGAAGCGCGGTGAGAAGATATCGATTCTGATTGCGCCCGCCTTTAAAGCAAATTATCCGCAGGACTATGAGCGGGTGCTTGGCGGACTGAAAAAGCTGGGTGTGAACCGTATGATAAGTGTATCCTTCGGTGCCGATATCACCACATGGGGATACTTAAATTATGTACAAAAATACAATTTCCTGGGAGGCATCTCACAGCCTTGTCCAGCGGTGGTCGGCTACATCGAGCGCAATCTGCCGGAGCTTCTGCCGAAGCTGTTTCCCGTGCAGAGTCCCATGATGTGCGCGGCCATCTATGCGAGAAAGGAAATGGGCGTTACAGACAAGCTTGCGTTTATCAGTCCCTGCATCGCGAAAAAGATGGAAATTGATGACTCCAACAACAAAGGGGTGGTTACGTACAATGTGACGTTCAATCATTTGATGCAGTATGTAAAGGAAAATCAGATTTACGGAGCACTTCAGTCCGATGAAATAGAATATGGTTTAGGCTCCATCTACCCCATGCCGGGTGGTCTCAAGGAGAATGTTTACTGGTTCTTGGGAGAGAGTGTGTTTATCCGCCAGATAGAAGGCGAAAAGCATATGTATCATTATCTGGAGCACAATAAAAATCGGATTGCAGCAAATAAAACCAAGTATCTCTTTATTGATGCGTTGAACTGTTCCTCCGGCTGTATTTACGGAACAGGCTGTGATCCTGAGAAATCCGGCAATGACGATGTGCTGGAAGCACTTCTGGAAATCAGGGAGTCTTCCAAGAAATCAGGTTCTAAAAGCGCATGGGCGAAGAAACTTTCACCCGAAAAGCGTCTGAAAAAGCTGAACAGTCAGTTTAAAAACCTGAAGCTGGAAGATTATCTGCGCAGCTATACGGACCGTTCTGCTGAGTGTGCTTACAGGCATCCGACGGAAGCAGAGCGGGATGCCATCTTTAAAGAGATGAACAAAAATACGACGGCAGAGCGCCATATCAACTGCTCCTGCTGCGGCTATGATTCTTGTGAACAGATGGCGGATGCTATTTTCAATGGATTTAATCAAAAGACGAATTGTATTTATTACATAAAGAAAGAAGTGGAAGAGCAGAAGGCAACGGCGGAGGAGCTGGCTGACCAGCTGACGGCGGACAAGCAGCTCATTCAGGAACAGAAGGAGCTGATACTCCAGACGCTTAAGGAAATCAACTCGGAATTTGATACTTTATACCGGTCAGTTGACGATATGGCAAAGGGAAATGAAAACAATGCGTCGGACAGTGCTGAGATATCGGCGGATATCAAGGAAGTGACAGAATTTTGTGAATCCCTGTCGCATTCTATGGATGAAATCAGCGACTTCCTGCGGGAGCTTTCACAAAATAATGATGAAGTTGTCAGCATTGCTTCGCAGACGAATCTGCTTGCGCTCAACGCTAATATTGAAGCAGCGCGCGCAGGTGAGGCGGGCAGGGGCTTTGCCGTTGTAGCGGATGAAATCAACAAACTTGCCAGCGAGTCAAGGGAAACTGCGACCCGCAGCAATGCCAGCCAGGACAAAATCATGAACTCGGTCAGCAGTATTATTGCGGATACGCGAAAGCTTTTGGATACCGTTGACGGTGTGAACGGAAGGACCCAGACGCTTGCGGCTGCGGCACAGGAGATTTCTGCTTCTGTCAGCATGGTTCTGGGTACGGCAAATAAGATCAGAGAGAAGCTGAAGGTGCTTGGAACGCAATACTAAAAAGAGAAAAGCGCCCTGCGGTTTCCGGCGGTAAAACGCTTTATAATGGAGGATACCATGCATTATAATTGTCTGCTTGTGGACGATGAAACGGAACTGGCCGCAATGACATGTGAATATTTTAATATGTTTGACACCTCCTGCGCATTTGTGACGAATGTGCAGGGGTGTCTTGCTTTTTTAGAGCAGAATACAGTGGATATTCTGCTGCTGGACATCAATTTATCTGAAGAAAGCGGCTTTGCCCTGTGCAAACGTCTGCGGGAACAGACCGATATGCCTATACTGTTTATCAGTGCAAGGCAGAGTGATGACGACGTGCTGATTGCACTCAACATAGGCGGCGACGATTACATTAAGAAGCCATATTCGCTGAGCGTACTGCTTGCCAAGGTGAAAGTGCTCTTAAACAGGATGCAGCGCGGCAGGGAAGCGGAGCAGGCTGCGGCTGCGCGTGTGCGGAGCGACGCAGACGAGGGCGGAAAAGGGAGAGTGGGAGCAGGAGAGGCGCCACGTACGCAGATAGAAGACGGCGCGGGGCTGTATCTGTCTGAAGAGACGCTTTCTGCTGTGCTGCGTGGCAAAAGGGTGCAGCTTAAGGCGAAGGAGTTTGCCTTGCTCAAATGCCTTTATGACAACCGGAACAAAATCGTGACGAAAGAAAACCTGTTTCTGGCAGTATGGGGTGCCGAGTGCTATGGCGACGGCACTCTCAATGTGCATATCCGTAAGCTTCGGGAAAAGCTGGAGGAAAATCCGAGTGAGCCTAAATTGATTCAGACGGTGTGGGGCGTCGGGTACATGCTTTCTGTCACTGACTGACGGCAAAAAGAGGTTCAGCGATTGGTTATCAGTTTGAAAATGGACGAGGGATATTAAGTTGAAGATAAAATATCTTATCTTAGGTCATGTTGCCATGACAGTATGTTTTCTGTTTCTGCTTCTGTCGGTCTTTTCCAAATCCCGATATGCGGCATTGGATACTTTATATTATAACGAAAAGCTGCAAATGCTGACCGAGTGTGTAGGAGAACAGGGGAGAAGCAGTGCGGAGGAAGCGTTTGGATGCAGGCTTCTCTACTTTACCGATGCGGATTACAAGGAACAGATAAATATGCTGCTCCAGTCGGGGGCAGTTATACTGGACTATTATGAAAATGGAGAAATCGTGGGAAGAGCGGCATGGAACGATAGCGCTGCCTCATGGGAGCAGGAGCAGAAGAAGCTTCTTTCAACGAGCATACTTTTTCTTTTTCTGTATTTTGCTGCGGGCTGTCTGTTGATTTTTGCAGTATGGCACTGGTATGTCCGTCCTTTTGTACGCCTTAAGGCGTTTACGGCACAGATTGCAAAGGGCAATCTGGACTTTCCGCTGCCGATGGAGAAGCACAATGTTTTTGGCGCGTTTACGGAGAGCTTTGACATTATGCGGGAGGAGTTAAAGCGCGCCAGAGAGAGTGAGTACCGTGCCAATAAGAGCAAGAAGGAACTGACGGCGGGGTTGTCCCACGATATGAAGACGCCGCTCGCCACGATAAAGGCAGCGTGCGAGGTGATACAGGTCAAGGAAAAGAATCCGGACACCTTAGAAAAGGTAGCGGTTATCGCCGCAAAGGCAGAGATGATGGAAAAACTGACGGACAATATGCTGAAAGCCACGCTTGAGGAGCTTGAGGTGCTGCGGGTGGAACCGTCCGAGGAAAACTCGCCCGTCATCGTGGATATGATTGCCGAGCTGCGCTATTATGGGGAGATAAGGCTGTGCAATGAAATGCCGGAGTGCCTTGTCCTTATTGATAAGATGAGACTTTCCCAAGTGATAGATAATATTGTCAGCAACGCGTTTAAATATGCAGAAGGCGCTGTGACAGTTTCTTTTAAAGAGGCTGATGGCGGACTGTATATCCTGATTCGAGACAGAGGAAAAGGCGTTCCTGAGGAAGAACTTGCCCTGCTGTGCGAAAAATTTTACCGTGGCAGCAACGCACAGGGACAGGAGGGCGCAGGACTTGGTCTGTATCTCGCCAAAATGTTTATGGAGCGCATGGGCGGCGGCATGGAGTGCGGCAATGACGAGGGATTTTTTGTGAGGCTGTATGTAAAAAAGGCGGGGTGATGGAAGAGTAAAATGCCTTATTGACTTCATGATGTACCACTGTTATAATATGCTTAACAAGAGAGCCGAAAGCTGGTGTACACCTAGCCGCCGGCAGAGTATATTGCTAAAGGATAAGCGCCTTACTTTGTCAGAGCAGGGGCGCTTATTTTTTGCGTTTTGTAATAGTTACAACAAGAGTTATAACAGCGCAAAGCATAATTACAAAAGTGAATAGATCGCTATATGTAACCATTGGCACCAGCTCCCTTCCGTTAATGTCCGGCAACTGGCATATCGCCCCTTTCGGCTCCCTAATTAGACACACTATATATTTGGTTTGGTTGGATTGTATCAATCAATGTTACAGATATGTGCTGCATAAAAGCAACACAAGATAATACAGAATAAATAAAGAACACATATATGTTATCACAGGTCTGCAAAAAAGGAAAGCAGTTTTTATAAACATTTTATCAAAATATTAATTGTATATTTAAGAATCAGTTAAGAAATAGACAGGAATCAGGTTAAGATTTTTCACATCCTATATTTTATAATGAGGATGTCTGGAGGGATATAATGATGGAAACAATACTTACGGTCAAAGACCTATGCAAAACATTTTCAAATGGAAGCGTGCAGCAGCACGTGCTGAAAAACCTGAATTTGGCGGTGGAAAAGGGGGAGTTTGCGGTTATTATGGGAAACTCCGGTTCCGGCAAGAGCACACTTTTGTATGCGTTGTCGGGAATGGACCGGCCTACGCTGGGAAGCATTTCCTATCAGGGAGAAGAAATTTCAAAGTACGCAAATGACAAACTTGCAATTTTCAGGAGGAAGCACTGTGGCTTTGTATTTCAGCAGAATTATTTAAACGATACCATGAGCATTATGGATAATGTGCTGGTGAGCGGATTTTTGTCGGGACGCGGCAGGAAGGAGATTGCAGAAAAGGCGAAGGAGCTGCTTTTGGAAGTGGGGCTTTCGGAAGATACTTTTTCCAAGTTTCCGACGCAGCTTTCCGGCGGTGAGCAGCAGCGGGCGGCAATGGTGCGCGGCATCATCAATTCGCCGGAGATACTTTTTGCCGATGAGCCGACCGGCGCGCTGAACTCGCAGAACACAAAGCGTATTCTGGATATTTTAACAAAAATTCATGAAAACGGGCAGACAATTGTGATGGTGACGCACGATATGAAGGCGGCGAGGCGCGGAAGCAGGGTGCTGTACTTAAAAGATGGCGTGATTACGGGAGAACTGCGGCTTGGCGATTACAAAAGCGGCGATAAGGAAAGGCATGACAGGCTGAAAAAGTTTCTTGAGGAGATGGGGTGGTAAGTATGGGTTCCTTGTGGTTTATTGCGAAAAATAATATAAAAAAAAGGAAGGGCGATGCCATTGTGCTGCTTTTTCTGGTGGCACTTGCGGCGCTGCTTCTGTACGTGAGCATATCGGTGCTGACGGGAACGGAAAAGGTAATCCATGAGGCATATGAAGCCATGCATACGCCCGACTGGTTTTATATGACAAATATAGACTGTGAAGAACGCCTGACTGCACTGGTTGCGGATTTGGAAGAGGTGGAGGAGTTTGAAGTGGGGGACAGCCTCTACGTGATGGGCGGAAAATACAGGAAGGATTTGGAAACGGAAGCAGATGAATATAGTTTTCTGTTAGGCACTATGGAGGAGGAAAGAACGATTGGAAAAATACCGGTTGTAGAAAATCCCTCCTACGACGCCATTTTGCTGCCCTATTATTTAAAATACAACGAGGGCTATGAAGTCGGGGATTTTATCTGGCTGCAGTTTTATGAAAAGGAATACCGATTTTGTGTGGCCGGTTTTGTGAACGACCCGCTATTTGCGAATCCGCTTAATATCAGTGTCTATAGCTGCTATATTACGGATGCGTGCATGAAGGATATATTGGAGGAAGAGCCTGCACTTGCCGGATACAGACAGCGCCAATACAGGGCGCGGCTCGGGGAGAGCAGTGATTCATGGAAATTTGATGAAAAGGTGTCCTTGATTCTGATAAAGGAAATTCCGGAACTTGCAGACGGTAATAATCTTGGGCTGAACTGGAATTCCATGAGCCACGGCGTATCCATTATGTCCAATATCAGCATGGGTATTATTCTGCTGTTTTCCGTACTTCTGCTGGTGGTAGCGGTGATTATTATAAGGTTTTCCGTGCAAAACTTTGTGGAGTTAAATCTGAAAAATATCGGAATACTGAAAGCGTCAGGCTACACATCCCGGCAGCTTCGGGCAGCATTGCTTTTAGAAATGGCAGCGCTTGCCTTTTTCGGAAGTATCGTTGGTCTTTTGGCAGGGGCTCTTGGCAGTCGATTTATCGGCAGTCTGGAGGGTATGATGCTGGGGCTTAGCTGGAAGTTTGTTTTTGCACCGCAGGCAGCAGGTATTTCGCTGCTGGTGGTTTTAGGCGCAGTCTGTTTTACCGTACTGTTGTCAGGCAGGGTATACAGGAAAGTCACGGTGCTCGACGCGCTGCGCGGAGGCGTCCACACGCACAACTTTAAGAAAAATTATTTTCCGCTCCATGTCTGCAGGCTGCCGCAAAGCCTTGCCCTTGCAGGAAAAAATATACTGGGGGAAAAACGAAAAAACCTGTTGGTGCTTTGTATTGTCGCGTTACAGGCGCTTGTAACAATAATCGGCTTTGCCCTGTATCAGAATTTTGCGGCGAATCCGGAAAAGCTCCTAAAGATGGGCGGCACGGAGGTGGGGGATGCTTACGTGACAGGGAAAAATCTGGACGAGGCAGGCAGCAGGATGGAGGACTGGGAGGAAACAGAAAAGGTGCTTTATTACAACAATTGCTCCGTCCGTCTCTATAGCGGCGATGAGTCAATCAGTCTGACCTGCGATATTTACAGAACACCGCAGGATGTCAACAATGAGATGCTGATAGAGGGGCGGCTTCCCATGTATGACAATGAAATTGTACTGACAGCAATAGTGGCGGAGCGGCTTTCTGTCGGCGTGGGCGATGTAATTTATGTAGAGGGAGGCGGTGAGCGCAAGGATTACATGATTTCGGGAGTGGATCAGAAATTCAACAATGCCGGAATCAAGGCAATGATGACGTGGGAAGGCGCAGAGCGCCTGAATGGAGAAACGGCAGCAGTAGTCTTGCATCTGTATCTGAAGGAAGGCGTGTCCTTTGCTGACATACAAGAAAAATTGTCAGAAGAATTTCCGGATTTGGATGTTACCGAAGGAGCAAAACTAATAGAACATAGTTTTGCTGCGATTCGCCTTGTCATGCAGATTATCTGTCTTATCTTTGTGACAATCACGGTTGTGGTAGTCGTTATGGTGGAGCTTCTTTTAGTGAAATCCAAAATTACAAAGGAGCGGAAAAACTATGGCATTCATAAGGCGCTTGGGTATACGACAGCGCAGCTTATCGGGCATACGCTGCTTGTCAATATGCCGGTGATATTTGCAGGGGCTGTTTTGGGAATTGTGCTGGGAAGAGGAGTGATAAATCCGCTCGTGTCTGCATTTCTCTCCGGATTAGGCATCAAGAAATGTGAGATAACAATCGATCCGATATGGTTTTTGGTTACTGTCTTCGGAATTGTGGCAGTCGCAGCAATTTCCTGTTTTATCAGCGCGGCAAGAATACGCCGGATAGAGCCGGTGAAGATGCTTTCGGAGGATTAAATATCTGATATAAATCCCTGACTTTTGTTGCGCTTCGGAAAAAAATCGGGTATGATAATAAAAGAGGCGTGCAAAAGAGGGATAACATATCATGTGGGGAAAAATAGCGTTATGGGCAACGGTTTTCTGGACGGGAGTCGTTGCGGGAAATATGGATTCTGTCACCAGTCAGGGTGAATCCATGCGGGAAGCATGGGAGATGCAGGAAAGTGTTTTGACAGAG
>CAMWLB010000020.1 GCA_947174985.1 uncultured Lachnospiraceae bacterium
CATGATTTAATATGTCCACAATGCGGTAATCGTCCGCATACGGAAAAGCCGGCGAATCCGGTAATAGATTAAAAACAACTACCCTGTATCCCTTTTCTTTTAATTTTTTAACCAATGGAATCTGCCACTTCGTTCCGGATAACACAATAACCGTTTCTCTATCTCTTAAGCTACACATAAGCCCTCCATCAACAAACCAATTCCAAAATACGGTTCATCTGTTCCCACTTCAATTCTTCATAAAGCGGTATCGTCAAAACCTGTTCGGAAAGTTTTCTGGCTGTTGTCAGCCCTTTTTCGATATATTGCCCTATATAGCACTCCATATCTGCCGTAATTGGATAAAAGTATTTTCGGGCGAAAATATGATTCTCTCTCAACAAATCATATAAATCATTTCTGCTCATCGAATAACTTTCTTCGACTAAAATAGGAAAGTACGCATAATTTCTGCTTACACCATCGTTTTCTTCAAACAGACAAATTCCTTTTTTATTCTGCAAATGCTCCTTGTAATAAATCCAGCGTTCTTTACGTGCAGCAATCGCCTGTTCAATATGTTTCAAATTGCATAATCCCATGATTGCCTGCAATTCATTCATTTTCGCATTTGCGCCAACCGATACTACCTGCTCTTCTCCCCTGATTCCGAAATTTTTCAAATTATAAAGCTTGTCATACAGATTCTTGTCCGAAAATGTCACAGCTCCGCCTTCAATGGTATGAAACACTTTTGTCGCATGAAAGCTGAAAACAGAGGCATCTCCATAACTTCCGATGCCTTTTCCCTTATATTTTACCCCAAAAGCGTGTGCCGCATCATAAATCACCTTTAATCCATATTTGTCAGCAATCCTCTGAATTTCCTCTATGTTACATACATTTCCATACACATGCACCGGCAGAATCGCAACGGTTTTTTCTGTAATCAAATCCTCTATTTTAGCTTCGTCAATCGTCCCATCACTGCTTTTCACATCGCAAAAAACCAGTTGTAAACGGTTGCGGGCAATGGCATGCGTCGTCGAAACAAAAGTAAATGGCGTTGTAATGACTTCAGAACCTTCCGGAAAACCAAACGCCTGTATTATCATTTCCAATGCCAT
This sequence comes from uncultured Lachnospiraceae bacterium, assembly GCA_947174985.1. Lineage (GTDB taxonomy): Bacteria > Bacillota > Clostridia > Lachnospirales > Lachnospiraceae > Acetatifactor. The sequence continues at coordinate 1,107 of CAMWLB010000020.1, forward strand.
ATGTCCATTTACCATTAAAGAAATTTCAGGAACATCAAGATAAACTTTTAACTGTCTTTCCAACTCCTGATGGTATTGTCCCATATTGGTAAGCCGGCAGCTTTCCCAAAGAGGTTTTATTGCATCTATATACTCTTCATACGCCGGCATAGACGACCGTGTCACAAATATTTTTTCATCCATATTTGTCTCCCGTTTTCAAACAACTTTTTCACAAAGCTGCTCATCCCTTTTCACTGCTTTACACCTTCATATGCCTGATTTCACTAAGAATATCCCCATAGGGCTTGTCTTTACCAAACAGCAGGGTCGTTCCCAGCACAAAGCCATCCACGCCTTTTGGCGCAAATAAGGTAATCTTGTCCGCACTACAGGCGCCGTCCCAATACACTTTAAAATGCATCTCTGCTTTCATTTGCAACAGATTATCAATTTTTTTTCCTACATAGGGCAAATACATCTGCCCTGCATTGCCCGGATTAACCGACATGACAAGCACTTTTTTCACAATACGCAGCATCTCATATATGGTCTCGATACTGGTTCCGGGATTAATGGCAATGCCGGGTATCATACCGGAATCAATAATCTTCTGCAGCGTCGTAGAGGGATGATACTCTGCTTCCGGATGAATATAAACAGTATCACCTTTCCGCAGCTTTTCTAAAAATATGTGAATATTATTATTCGGATGCTCAATCATCAAATGTACATCGAGTGGTTTTTTCGATACTGACGCAATGTAAGCCATATCGTTTAAGGACATGGCAAAATTGGGCACATACCTGCCATCCATAATATCAATGTGGAAAGAATCTATTCCGGCCTCCTCAAGGTCTTGTACTTCTTTCTCTAAATTACCATAATTGGCACACATCATGGAAGCCATCAACTCAAAATTCATTCTTTTTCCTCCAAAAATAGCTATATATCTGCACGCATAATCATCTTTACCATCAGTCAAAATTCTCCAGTTGCCCCAAAATTGTCTGAAACTTTTCTCTGGTCTCCCGCCTGTACTTCATTCCTGCTTCTCCCATCCAGCCGCCGTTAAAATAATGGATGGACACTGTTTGTCCGGTAATATTTTCCTTCCCACTGATATAGTTGTACGGGCAGAAAAACTCTGAGGCATATACGGTAAGCCCATCCACTATCTCTGTCCGGTTTGTAATGGAAAGTCCCTTATCCATCAGGGGTTTTGTTTCAAAATATCCGCTTGTCTCCACATTATACCGCCCGTTCGCCAGCAAAAAAGGCACATCTTTTCTAAAATCCAGTAATTCCCCCACAATGTCCAAATGCTTCACGCAGCCGGAACCGCCGCCAAAATTAACATGTCCCCAATCTTCCCGTCCACAAAAGCCTTTTTGATACCGCAATTCATCAAGGCTCTTCAGCAACTCCACATCCGTATCCAGATAAAAGCCGCCATATTGATATAAGATTTCCAAACGTGCTATGTCCGGTATAAAACCCCACTTTTTTGCCTCATAAGCCTGCTGTGTGTATGGAAATTTTTTATAATCATAATTTGATTCGTCCCATCGCACAATTTCATAATCCGGACATTTCTCATGCCAGCTTTCGATACAGTTCTGCAGCTTTTGCGGAATTGGCATATCTGAAAACCAACAATAGTGTATAGTCTTTGGTATTAACGGCTCAGCGCCGCTTTTATATATCCCCGTTATCTTTGCTTCTGCTTTCTCCTGAAGCTGTATAATGGGTGCAACGCACACCATCGCATTCTCCATATTCGGCATGGTCTTTAACTGCTCCAAAACCGGATAAAAGTCTCCGTTTGTAATCATAAAAACATACTTATCTGCATGCAGGCTTTCTAAAAACACACCGGAATAAATTTTCACTTTTTTAGAAACAAGCGCTATTTCTTCTCCCTGCTTTGCCGGATTATTATCAATATAGCCGACAACCCTTTTATCAAGACCATACTGATTGCATATATAGGGTATCAATATCCTTCCAATTGCCCCCGCGCCCCAGAATACAATGCTTTTATTTTTCTTTTTCACATATTCTGCAAATTCCCGGAATGATGTTTTGATTAACTTCATTTTCCCCTCCATTCCTGCCGCGCCATTTCTATTATTTCATACAATACTGCAAAAGTAATTCTAAATCTGCTGCCTCCGCTTCCTCATACAATAATGCATTGCGCTCAAAAGCAATTTCATACATATATTTCTGCGTTTCTTTATTTAGATTAAAATTCTCGCTGCACTGTCTGACCTCTAACGTCTCTAAATCAATCAGCACAATCTCTCCTGCGGTTTGCAGCATACAGACCAGTTTACCGCCTGCACATTTAACCTTCATTGCCCCCCAGATTGCCCTCTCACTCTTGATTTCATAAAATTTCCCCACTTCCCCTTTTTCTTTGTCCAGCATATAGATTGTGCGGCAATTTTTTTCATATAAAAAGATTCTTCCGGCGGCATAAAAAATCCCTTCATAAAGCAGCATTTCCTTGTCATAATCGTCGCAGCCCTGCGTATGATATCTCCTAACCACTCCCTGCTCCCTGCTCCAGCAGACAATGTCGGTGCTGCCGCTTACTGTATACCAAAAATTCTGTCCATCATATGTAATATAACATACCTGCTTATCCGGCAGCAAGTAAAGCTCTACCTTCCTGGATTCCATATTGGTAATACACAATTGACTAGTGGATGTTTCTAAGGAGTAAAACTTCTTTTCCTCCATACTGCCATGCTGCAGAACGCCGTCCATGCATGGAAGCTCCCACCACGTCTCCCGCTTCATGGCAGATTCCATGGTATCTGCATGGCTATTCCATTTCCAAAGCCCATATTTTCTACAGCAGGGCAATAAATATACGCCCTCTTCACAAGAAAAATAATCCCATGTTCCCCATGAACCTTCTGTCTCATCGCCTCTTGCAAAATTGTAACTGCTTTGTGTCCCCTTTTCTATGTCATAGATACGCGCGCACTGTATTCCTGTCGGCAGAAAACATATCTTCTTCCCACTTTTGACACATCTCAGATGCATATTCTTTGCATCGGCGTCCGCACCTTCAAATAGAATATGTTTTTCCAGTGTCCACGTCTCTTTGTCTACAATAGCCAATGTATTAAAATTAATATTGGCAAAATATAATTTCCCACCATCTTCCACATAATCCGAAAAACTGAAAAATACCCTGCTTTCTTTGATCATGTCCATACCGCTCACATGACTGTTTTCTCTTTCTGCAGCAGCAAGCAGAATGGGTCTGCCCGCATTTTGAAACGGCTGCAAAACAGCATTCATATTCCCGTAATAGGCAGCACACCATTCTACCGCCCTATCGGTATTATCCGTCTCATCACATATCCCCCATCCGGCCGCACGGTAACGGTCTAAAATTTCCCTATACTGTCCGGCAAGTTCATTTGATACTGTTTCCAATTTATCCGCCATTGTCCTTTGCGGGCGCCACCACAAGACAACATGCTTCTGCACCGCTTCAAAGGTATGCAATACCTCCTCCAGCTTATTCAATGCCCTCTCCCTGCCTGTCAAAAATGCAGCAATATCATTTGCATACAATACAATCTTTTTTCGACTGCCGTCCTCCCTCTGCACACATCTTTCCCAGTCTGGCGGCATTGTATTGTCCGCTTCCCCCGATACCACATCTTGCACCTGTGTTTCCTTGGCCCGCACCATGCTTTTCAACACTTCCAGCTGCCTTGCATAATACGGATAATCATGCGTCCCTGTTCTTTTTACAATAACCTCCCAATCTGTATAAATCTTGCGAAGCAACTGACTATATCCACACGGAACAGGCAGCATAAAATTCTCAAACGTTGCACTATAAGCTTCCGCAAACCATTCTTTAGGAAATTTTTTCCAATCACACCGCACATAATCAACAAAATTTACCAGATAGTCGCTTTCCTCTTCCCCATACATCATGGCAAAGTAATTTGCCCACTTTCCAAACTCGGAAGCCAGTTCAAACCATTTTTCCTCTTCCACCAGCCGCTCATCTATTTTCACATTGCAGTTATCCCCCAGATATCTGAGCCCTTCCCCTATTTCCTCTATCAGCGCACCTTTTTTTTCCGGCTCTCTCAACAAGTCATCACCCAGATGGAGCAAAGTACCTGCCACCTGCATACTGCGTAACGCTATCTTAACCAGGCTCTCTTGTATAACCCTCTCATTTTCATCACGAGCAAGGTAATCCAATGGGAAAATATCTATTCCTACAGAAAAAGGACAGCCATGATACTGCTCCAGCCATTCCTTATCTATACTGATACGGTTGCTGCTAATGACAAATGTGTGAAACTGCTCATAGCCTTCTTCTGTCAGCGGACTCCTCACAAAATATCCATCCGGCAGTTCCTCCTTCAATACCTTCAAAAGCTTATTGTAATCCCCCCGCTTCATCCAGATATCCATGTCGTCATCCCAGGGAACAAAGCCCTCATGCCGGATTGCGCCCAGCAAAGTTCCGTATGCTGCATACCAGACAAGACCATGCCTGTCACAAATTTCCGCTATTCTTTGCAGCACTTCCAGCTCTGCAGCCCACACCGTCTTCATGGTCGCATCTATATAAAAACCGTTTCTGACTTCCTGTTCAAAAAAGCCTTCCTGAAATTCCAGCATAAAGTCTCCTTTCTTATCGTACCAGTTCTATTTTCCCTTGCAGTACCGCAAGAGCATTTGCAAATCTACGGCACCTTTTTCCTCGTACAATAGCGCGTTTCGATGCAGGGCAATCGCATAAGCATATTCCTGCATCCCTTTATCCATATGAAAATCCTCTTTCTGCTGCCTGACCTTCGACGTTTCCAAATCGATACATACCACATCGCCTGTATTTTTAAGCATGCAAATCAACTTATTATCCACGCATTGAAAGTTCATCTCCATTTCCCGCGCCCCAAAAGCTCCTCTTGCACATTCGATGGAATGTATTTTTTCCATCTGACCTTTCTCTTCATCCAGCATATATAGGGAGCGGCTGCCCGCCTCAAACAAAAACAGTTTTCCTGCAGCATGACAAATCCCCTGGCAGGACATGACTTCCTGTTCCCAGCAGTCATTGTCTTTCACTTGATATCTTCCCTTCACTCCCTGCGCCTTGTTCCAACAGACAACATCAGGGCCGCCGTCTACTACATACCAGAAATTCTGTCCATCGTATACCATATGGGAAACCTGCCTGTCCGGCAGCAAAAATGTCTCTACCTTCTGTGATTCCACATCGGCAATCCATAGCTGACCGGCAGAAACTCCCCATGAAAAAAATCGCTTTTCATCCATTCTGCCATGCTGCAGGGTGCCTTCTGCTTGCGGAAGCTTCCACCACGCCTCCCGTTCCACAGCATCCGCAGAAACATTCCATTTCCAAAGCCCCTGACTTCCACGGCAGGGCAATAAATACACGCCGTCCACAGCGACAAAATAATCCCATGTTTCCCGCGGCTGTTCTGCCTCAGTGCCATTCGCGAAATTGCATGTACTCTGTGTACCTCTCTCGATATCATATATGTGCATACTCTGTGTTCCCGCCGGAAGAAAACAGATTTTATTTTCTCTTTTTACACAACGCAGATGCAGGTTCTGTGCGGTCAAACTTTCATCCGCAAAAGGGAGCAGCCTTTCCAGCGTCCATGTCCCCTTCTTTACGATTGCCAGCCCGTTAAAATTCGTATTGGCAAAATACAGGTTATCCTCATCCTCCGCATAATCCGCAAAACTCAAAAAAGCCCTGTACTCCATGAGTCTGGCAGCTTTGTTTATCTCTCCTTCACTGTTTTTAGTATCGCTGTTTCCCATTTCCGCAAGCACAACCGGTTTTCCCGCATTTTGCAGCGGCTGCAAAATGGGATTCAAATCCCCATAATAGGCATCGCAGAATTTCACGGCCCTGCCAATATTGTCCGTCTCATCACAGATTCCCCACTCTGCCTCCCGATAGTTGTCCAGAATCCGGCGATACCGCAGAGCAAGCTTTTGTGACACACCCTCTAAGCGTTCTGCCATGTTCTTATGGGGGCGCCACCACAGCGTGACATCCTCACCTGCTTCTTGAAACGCCTCTAACACCTGCTCCAGCTTATCAACAGCTTTTTCTCTATAGGCAAGAAATACGGAAACATCATTTGCACACAAAACAATCTTTTTGCGCTTTCCATCTGCTCTTTTTATCCGCTTTTCCCAGTCAGGGGGCAAAGAGGTATCCGTATCCAGAGACAATACCGTTTCCAGTAACGCCTCCCCCAACAGTTCTGTATTCCCTTCCCCGCTGTAGAGCGTTCTCTGCAGTGCGTGTAACTGTCTGGCATAGTAGGGATACTCATGTGCGCCTGCCTTTTTAATAATAACTTCATAATCTCCATAAGCTTTGCGAAGCACCTGCCCATACCCGGCGGGAATTGGCAGCATAAAATTTTCAAAAGAGGCGCCATACACTTCTGAGAACCATTCCTTTGGGTATCTTCTCCAGTTAAGCTGTGTATAATCGCTGATATCTACCAGATAATCGCTCTCTTCTTCCCCATACATCATAGCAAAGTAATTTTGCCATTTTCGAAACGCGGAAGCCAGTTCAAACCACTTTTCCTCTTCAATCAACCTGCTATCTATCTTTACATTGTAATTATCCTCCAGATACCTAAGCCCTTCCCATATTTCTTCCACAAAAGCCTTTTTTTCTTCCTCAGGATTCTCCGTATCGCTATTTCCTCCCCGAAACAGGGTACTTGCTACCTGCGCGCTGCGTGTCGCTATCCCAATCAGATTCTCCTGTACCATCCTCTCCTTTTCATCACTCGCCAGATAATCCAGGGCAAAAATATCCAGTCCGATGGAAAAAGGACAGCCGTGATACTGCGCAAGCCATTCCTCTGTTATATTGATATGACTGCTGCTGCTAATCAGAATGTGTGCCTGGTCATAGCCCTTCTCTGCCATAGGGCTCCAAACAGAATACCCTTCCGGCAATTCCTTTGGCAGTATCTTTAACAGCTTATTGTAATCCCCTCTCTTCATCCAGATATCCAAGTCATCATCCCAGGGAATAAAGCCCTCATGCCGGATTGCGCCCAACAGGGTTCCATATGCTGCATACCAGACAAGGCCATGCCTGTCACAAATCTCCGCTACCTTCTGCAGCACTTCCAGCTCTGCCGCCCATACTGTTTTCATGGTTGTATCTATATAAAAACCGTCTCTGACTTCCTGTTCAAAAAAGCCTTCCTGAAATTCCAGCATCGGTATCTTCCTTCCAAACAAATATAAAAAATGCCTTTTTGTACAAGAAAGGCATTTTCATCTCTATTTCTTCTATTGCCTCCATGCAGATTATCGCTTATTCCATTAAGCCATATTATATATCGACTGTTTATTTTTAAATAATAAGTCTTTACACGAATTATTCACGAAAATCCGCTCAAATCATCTTTGAAAGAACATTTGACTTATGCAGTTAAAAAAACTATACTGGATTTACGAACACGAAAATCAATATGAAATGACTGGAGAAAAAATGGACATTTCCACGCAATTACAGTTATCCACAGACAGATTTTTTCAGAAATTGGACGAAACTAAAGAAGCAATCAACGCTTCCTGGTCTTACATAACAAACACTTTAGACACCTCGCTGAAAACGCAGGACGTCAAAGCGCTTTTAAACCTGATTCCCTATATAGAACAGGGAGAAGGCGCACTGGCTTACGAGCACATCGGCGAGTCCCGCAGAATCCTTCGGATACTGCACATTATCCAATTAGAACTCACCTATCAGAAAACGCCTTTTTTCCTGCACTGTGTTGATAAAGACAGTCTGATGGAAAAATATATGCTGTCATTATTTGCCCTTCGAAGGCTGTTTTTTCAACTTTCAATGAATTCTGTCAGAGAAGCGGCAGACCTGCTTTTACACAATACATTGTCCGTATTTGCCGTATATGTTATGACACAGGAAGATTTGATAAATGCTGACAACGCCCTGTATGGTAGAATTGCTGAGATTTGCTCTGCATACTGGAACGACGGCGATAAACAATTATTTCTTTCGCTGACAGCAGGAAACTGACCACATGACATTGCCCAACACACTGAATCGAGGACGCCATGGACCAACGTAAATTTTGCTTTATCTTATGCACAAACAATGATACTTTGTTATCAGAAGCAATCCATTATATTTCCCAACTGATAATCCCTGCCGGCTATACCACCGAATTGCTTGCGGTTACCGATGCCAAATCCATGACCTCAGGTTACAATGAGGCCATGGCAGCTTCCGATGCCAAATACAAAATCTACATGCATCAGGATGTTTTTATCCTGAACCAAAATTTCCTTTCAGATATGCTTTCTATCTTTCAGTCCGATACTTCCATCGGACTGATTGGCATGACAGGCTATGAATCCATCTCTGCCGACGGCGTTATGTGGCACGCGAAAGACCGCCTTGGCACACCATACAAGCGCAATGCTGCTTATCTCCCTTTATCCGAATACCGATATTCTCTGTCAGAGGATGGCTATCAGTCCGCGGCACTGGTAGACGGCTTTATGATGATTACCTCCACAGACTATCCATGGAACACAGAAAGCCTGACCGGCTGGGATTTTTATGATGCTTACCAATCCCTTACTTTTCTGCTCCATGGGCATAAAATCGTTGTTCCCGCACAGCGCCATCCATGGTGCATGCATGACGACGGCGGGGTGCTCAACCTGACAAACTACAATCAGTATCGGCAGATGTTTATGCGCACCTACCATGCGTTTCTTGGAAAGCACTATTCTGAAATCGGAAACCAAAAACAAACTACTCTTCCGTAAGAGCAGCGACTGTCCTCAGAAATGCAAGTGACTCCTCTTTTCTTCTCTCCAATATTTCTTTCGTTTCAGAATAATCAATCGAGAAGTCCACATCTCTTACATCGGACAATACGGATAGCTTTCTGTCTTCCAGTTTTAGTCCGGCAAGCAAGTCTATAACTCTGATTAAATTATATTTCACTTCTGTCAACACATAAAACGGTCTTCGGAATATAATGGAAAAAATCATACCATGATACGAATCCGTCAGTACCAACTTTGCATTCTTAATGTATTCCATCCACCGCTCCGGCTTTATGTCAGAAATAGTCTGCGTTCCCTGCACGAAATAGATGTCGCTGTATTCTGCAAGCGCTATCAGCTTACAGTTATATTGCAAAGCAATCATATTGGCATAGTCTAACAGCTTGGAATCGATTCCTATCTGGTATAGGAAAATATACTCCTCATCAGACTCCTGTAAACCAAATGCAGAGGTATACTCTTCATCCGACAACAACAGTGTCGGGTCCAACGTGTACAGCACCGGACACTGGGTATACTGCATAACAACAGGCACATGCACACTTTCCCTTAAGGAAATAGCATCAAAATACGGCATATATTTTGCAAACGGCTCTGTAAAGCTACCGTCCGGAAAGGTATTGACGCCCACGCTTGCCGCATACGCCACTTTGATAATTTCAGGACCAGCAAAATTCAGAAAATAAGTACTGTCATATTTTGTGAGCAGTGGGTTCCATACCTGGTCGCTGCCAACAATAATTTCATCAAACCGGGAACAATCGATTTGTTCACCACTTTCATACAGAGGGGTCAGATATAAATACTTTTCCGTAAATTCTTTGAATTGCTGTGTCTGTTTTACCTGAAGCTGCATATTCGGCGCCGCATAATTGATAATATACACCTCTGTTCCCAGCTTATGGAGTACCTCCTGCAGCGCATACGCCTGACTGACCGCTCCCATACTGTTTGCATTATGAAACGTCAAAACTCCTACTCTAAGCATTCTGCCCACCGAACCTTTCTGCCATTCGTTAATCTATATTTCCATCGCTGCCAAAAAACTGATGGGAACTACTTTATACAACGGCACCCCGATTTTACGCAGTTCTTGCAGCATATCCAAAGAAAACTGCACACTTGTCACAACATAGCTGTCAATTTCCTGCACTTCCCCTGCTTTTAATTCGGAAACTGTAAGCACCGGCTTTCCGCACGCATATTTTCTGCACGCCTCATTATCGCAGGTAGTCTCCAGAATACACTCTATGGATATGCTGCTCTCTTCCAGCTCAGATATCAATGCTTCCGTGTTTTCATTCAACCCGCAAAGCGCTATGCGAAAACAATTGTGTCCCACAAAATAGCTTTCGGCTTTTATTCCCGCCTCTTTTTTCGCTTCCAGACATTTTAAGACTGCCACATCACGTTGTCCACTTCCATATTTTTTCAAAATATAACCAAAATTTCTCGTCCGGTATTCCTCCCAAAAAAACTCCACTCCTTTCGGTTTTTGTACCGGATGTGCCAAATGCGGCTGCATACATTCTTCACGATTGCTTACTATAAATTCCAATTCTTCGGAAACCGCCTGAAATACCGCTTCCCCCTTTGGCGTATTGGTAATAAAAAGAGAAATTCCAAGGTTATCATCCCACTTTGCATGTGTTTTCTCAATACCCCAGAAATCCCCTATTGTGATATCGGAAACTCTGCTCATATCGGCAAAAGGACAGTGGTAGCAGCTTTCCCGCATACAGAGATGCCCATAATACAGATTTCTGTACAAAACATCCGCTTCTTCCTTTCCGCTTTCCAGCGTAAAAGTCTCCATATGGCTGTGCCAGCCGAATTTTTTATTCCGGAAATTAAAGCCGGTCAGTTTTTCCCCATGCCTCTTCTCCTGATAGTCACGGTAATTCTGGTAAATGTCGGGGCTTGCCACACCATGACACACCAAATCGCATGTAAGCAGCTCTTCCGGCTCTTCCCCCAAAAACGTTTTAAGCCCCAGTACCGCGCAGGCAGTTCCCCCAAAAAGCACTTTGTTTCCCCTTTTTAAGTCCTCATGAATGGATTGGTATACTTCTCCAACCTCAGCCTGCACGTATTTAGAACCTTTCAGCTTCACCAGTTCTTCCGTTTTGTCTACGCGCTGATAACGGCAGTTCAGGTCGTCATCCAGCGCAGCGCCATACACCACACCATGCTGCTCTAAAACATACTCGGCAATTACGCTGAAAGCGCCCCCTGACTGGCTTTCCCGCCTTTTCTTTTCATCCAGCCGCTTGATTCCTCTTATATGCTGTTGTTCCACGCCGTGTTTGTATGCCGCCATCTGCACATTAAGCGGACATACCCTTGCACACAAACCGCAGTTTATACATGCAGCTTCATCTATTTGGGGTTTCCGAAACCCCCGCCCGTCATCTTCCATGTGAATCGCATGTTTCGGGCATGCCTGCACACATGCCTCACAATTATAACACAGCTCCATCTTGTCATTGATTACCATACGCTGGTCTCCTCAGTCATGTCGTTTTCGGTCTTCATCTAGACAAATCCGCTATAATCTCAGCCTCATACTTTTCATCATGAATATCTTCCACATTGTCGCCGCCGTCACACTCATTATTATACTTATGCTTCACTTCACACCGCCCACCTTTTTTTTGCCGATACCATTCATACTCTAAGTCTACATGCCCGATATCAATTGCCTGATATCCTGCACGATACAAGTCATATGCCAGTACCCCCGCTGCAGGTCCCAGTGCAATCAATATTAGCACATCTTCTTCTGCATGTTGAAGCGCCGCTTCCAGAATCTCTTCATACTTAGCAAACGCATTAACCGGCGGTGCTTCTATCCTGCTAATCTGCGCTGCATTATCGAACAAATCATTCCCAACGCCCAATCTGGTAAACGCTCCCTCTACAAACAACACCTTCCGCTTATCCCAAATCCTTTTCAGATTCTGAAACCTTTTTCCTGGTGCGTCTGTGCCGCTATCCGCATATATCGCATATGGTCTGCTGATATAGGCATTGTGATATTTTCTCTCCAAATCCAGAAATCTTCTATGTTGCTGCCGAACCTCGTCCGTCATGTAAGACCTGATTCCCCATTTCGCTTCTTCGTTATAATTTTCCAGCGAACCATAATTATCGGCAATGCCAATCAGGAAATCTTCTTCGTTGGACTGTATGACTTGAATCAGGCGCTCTGCCAGTCTTTTGTCCGGCATCTGGAATTTAGGACGTTCCTCATTCACCATAATAGAAAACTCCCCGTCACCAAATCTTGCCATACTCCTTTTTCCGCTCACAATACTTTCCACTGTATCCTCTACCTTGAAAAACCGTGGAAAATACCATTTGTCTCCAAAACGTGCCGAATCTCCAATCTCATATTTTAAATTGCGTAAACCTGCCTCCGTCTTTTCCGTATTCCTATCCATTACAATAACCTTACCGGATAATTTCACTTCTTCCGTATACAAATCCTTAAGTAAAGTTGAAATCTCTGACAGTCTTTGCTTTAATTCCCCGTTTTCTTTTTTCAATTCCATAATTTCATCAAGACATATGGAAACGATTTCCTGCAATTCATCAAAACCTGTCTTTTCCTGCATAACCTTCATTCTCCCCCTTCTACCACGCTCCTCATGTCATTGCTGTTTTTATTCCTGCTTTTGCGCACAAACTACATATTGGAACGCTTCGTACATCTGGCGGCTTGCTTTTCCTCCGCAGTTTAACAGCTTATCAATCAGAAGATGATTCTCCCTGCTGATGGGTAAGCCCACGGCTTCCATATCCTTTATCCTAAAGCTGCCTGCCTGAAACATTTTTACGATTTCGTTAAACGTAAACAGGTGAATATGCGTTTTATCCAGTAGACCTTCGTCCGTATAAGTAAAATTTCCGTCCAACAATCCCCTCAGCACTGAGATATGCATCACGTTAGGAATACTTGCAATCACACAGCCGCCGCTTTTTAAAAATCTGCGGCAATACTGTATTGTTCTCAGAGGGTCACGAAGATGTTCCAGCACATCTCCAAAAATAATATAGTCAAAGGTCCCCGGCTCATACGGAAGATTTTCTTCTTCGATATTATTGATAATGACATTTGAAAAATGAGACGCAATCTGCGAAGCGCTCTCATTTATTTCTGTGCCATATGTACTGACATTGGGATACTGGTTCTGTATTTCCAGCAACGTCGCGCCACAGTCACATCCTATCTCCAGCACATGAATTGCCTTGTTCTTGTCTTCCTGAATCATTTTGACCAACTGGTTGTTGGGCTTTGTATTAAAATAGTTCATACCCCACTTTTTTTTCAGGATTCCCTCTTCAAAAGCATTTAAGTTTCTTTCATATGCGCTATCTCGCAGACACCATAAAACAGATTTCCCATTCACCTTAATCAGCCAGTCTTTTTTTATCATACGAAGCCAGTAATCCTTCATCACATAGGCAGGGCTTACCAGTTCCTCGTCAAAACCGCCCAACTGCTCCAGTGTTTCCTGACGGAACAATACTGCGCCATAATAAAGCCCTGCCACCCTTTTATCAGAAAGTTCTTCTGCTTGTCCGATTCTGCTTACAAACTCTTCATAATCCGCAAAGCCTTCCAGCTTCTGGTAGTTTGGAAGCCCGTTTGACATTGGCCCCACCGCACCTGTATCTGTACTTTCTTGCAGAGTTTTCAGCATACTGGAGAGACAATATGGCGTCAATACAAAACATGCTCTCATAACCAGCATATCTCCCTTTAACTGCAACGCCTCCCTTACCTGATTGATTACCTTGCCAAAAGGAGTTCTGCCCTCGTCCATATAAACATAAGTAATATCCGTCTGCTCCTTTGCCCACTCGTCCAGACCGTCAGTAGAACCGTTATCCACCACTGTGACAGCCAAATCCTCCACATCCGCAAGCATGCGGATGCTATCTACGGACAACTTGACATATTCCGCTTCATTTTCGGCAACTATTACTATTTCCATTGCTTCTCCTTTCACTCAGTGAAAATCCGCAATAATCTGGGATTCATATGTCTCGTCGCAAATCTCCTCCACCAGATATCCCTCCGGTGCTTCGTTGCTGTATTTCTGGGGCACCCTGTTGTGATTCCCTCGAAGCATCCACTCATAGCTTAAATCGGCATGCCCGATATCGATCGCCTGATAGCCCTGCAGCGCCAAATCATATGCCAGCACACTGGCCGTGGGGCCAAGTGCAATCAGCATAAGTCTGTCCTTTGGCTGTTTTAATGCCTCATTGTAGATATCCTCATACCTGTCGAAGGCATTTTCCGCCGGACAAAGAATCCGCACAATGGACTTTGCATTGTCAAATAAATCGTTGCCAACGCCCATCCTCGTCTGGAACCCTTCAATAAATACACAGTCCCTTCCTTCCCATATCTGTTTCTGCCGTTTTACGCCTTCCGGCGTTTCGTTCCTCGATATATTGGCACAGGCATACGCTCTGTCACGGTCTAACAACTCATAATGCTTTTTTCTGATTTCCGGCGTCAGATAAATCCGGACGCCGTCCGCCGCCCGCTTTGTCCATGTGCTTAAATCGCCGTAAAAATCATTGAGTCCAATCAGAATATTTTCCTGCTTTGACTGCAAAGCCTCCTTTAACCTTTCTGCCAGCTTTTCATTCTTTCCCTGGAAACGCCAGCGCTGTTCCCCAAAGATAATACCGAACTCGCCGTCCCCAAACCTTGCAATGGACTTTTTATTCTCTATAATTTCGCGGAACGTATCCTCCGCACTCATAATCTTCGGATACCACAGGTTTTCCTGAAATTTTCTGTCACTGATTTCATAGCCCAGATTGTCCTGTGCATGAAAAAGAATCGCAAAATCATTCCCTGCCGATTTGCGCAGTCCGGAAAGCTGATCATTCAGATTGTTAAGCGCCTGCCGCAGTAATTTGTTTTCCTGCCGCAGTTTTGCCAGTTCCAGCCCAAAATTCTCTTCCTCCTGCTCCACCAGCTTGATTTCCTTTGTCGCCACGTACATAATGGATAAGTCATCAAAACCATATTCCTGATAAAATGCCTCGCCAAACCAGTCTTTTCCCAGTTCATTGACATAAAAGCCCGCGTCCTGAAGCCGCCTGATAAAATCTTCTTTCCCATACAGCCTGGAGTGGTCGCCCTGCCCAAAACGCCGCCAGTTTTCTTCGATGGAACAGCCCCACTGTTCTTCCGTATCCCGTTTTCCCACAATCAGGGGCACCAGCACCAGACATACGCCATCCGGCTTTAAAATTCTACGTAGCTCCCGCATGGCTTTCGCGTCATTTTCCACATGCTCCAGCACATGGGAACAGACAATAATATCATAGGTTGCATCCGCAACCATGTCCATATGCTGCAAATCCGCCTGAAAAGTAACGCCTTCCAGCATCAGGTCCGTGGATTCATACAAAATATCGTCCCTGCCCAGCGCATAACGCTCTATGGCGGGGGAAGGCGCTACATGCAGCATCCGAAGCTTCTCATTTCCTTCCGCCCGCACCTCCTCCAAAAAAGCAATCATCAGCCTGTCCCTGTCATATGCCCCACACACCGGACAGCCATAATTTTCCTTGCTTTCCAATTGAAAGTCCGCATTCCAGTACAGGAAACCGCATCGCTTTCTCGTCGATTCGTAACCGGCAAGAATCGGCGTGAAGAATACATCACTGTTACAGGCATTACATTTCTTTGCCCTTTGCCCGATATATTCCTCCAACAGTTCCATGGTTTCAAACAGGTTCTCCAGTATCGCTCCCTGCTCCTCCGTCTCTCGCAGTTTTCTTTCCAGTGCCTTTCTTATCTGCCCGCACTTCTCCTGCAGCTTTGAAGGCACTGCAAACAAAAGCGCGCAGTTGCACAATACGTCTGCAATGGTTACAAGCTCTGCCTGTACATTTTCTTCCCAGGGAATACCGTTCTCTTTCACTTCCTGATACCGTACAAGGATATTT
Source organism: uncultured Lachnospiraceae bacterium (assembly GCA_947174985.1). GTDB lineage: Bacteria > Bacillota > Clostridia > Lachnospirales > Lachnospiraceae > Acetatifactor. Next base: position 16,959 of record CAMWLB010000020.1, read on the forward strand.
TGCTCCAACTGAGGGAGCTGACTATAGACCTGCCATTTCATCTGATTCATTTCTTTGGGACTGTACTCTGCTTTTTCCATTTTAACTCCTGTCTCCCGCTGCAGCGGGCACTCCATCTTATTTTTTCAGGCATATTGTTTTGAAATGCTCTCAAGACTTCCATACTTCCAGATAGCTTCCTGCTTTAAACTCCTGCTGCGCAATTTCCAGCATCTGCCTGGCCGACAATTTTTCCTGATATTTTTTGTTGTCGAAGAGATTCTTCTGGTCCTCTCTGACAAAATCGCCCTTCTCAAAAGAAATGGCGAAGAAATCCTTTGCAAGCCACGCATAATCCGCATCCGAAATCGTGTCCAGACTGTAGAACACGCCGCCGTAACGGAAGGAATGCCAGTCACGCAGGCGGTACTGCTCCGGATGCCGCATCGCCACATAGGTACCGTAGATTTCGAATTCGCTGAAGCTGTTCTCCTGCAGTCCCTTTGCATCAATGGCATGTATAATTTTTTCCCAGAAGCTCTCCCCCGCAATCCTTTTGTTGGCCTCTATCTCCGCAAGCAGCTCCCGCATAATTTTGCTATTCATCAGCATGTGCTCCGAAATAAAGGACTTTTCAAAACACTTATGCAAATCCGGAATCAGCTTTTCCATCGTATCAAAGTATTGCTGGTAATATTCACTCTTCATGTCCAGATAGGGCGTGTTTGTCCCCTCCTTAAACATGGAAAAAGCTGCGCAGGGTATGGTGTCCCCATCCCACACAAGGTAATAGGCATCGTCACACATGCGGGCATACTGCATTTTCAAAAACTGCTGGTAATACCAGCCCGTGATTCCCCGGGGAAGCTCCTGTCCGTCCAGCACATCCTGCAACGCTTCTTTCATCACCGCATGTACGGCGTCAAAGGGCAGAACCTCATTTTCGTCTAAAAAGCCGACTTTCTCCCCCAGCCCTGCATTCTCGACAAGGCGCGCCACCTCTTCATTGCCCACAAAGAAAATATGCCGCGCCGGCAAATTCGCCGCCAGCCTGTGGTACTGGCTCTGCACCCTTTCAAAATCCTTCGCTGTAACCACAATCAAGGCATCGTATTCCGACATACCTTCCGTTTTAAGAGACCGCCCTGCCTTTTTTCCAAACACAAGCCCCCGTCTAAGCTCTGCATCCAGATACGCTTCTAATGTCCAGTCCGGACACATGTAGCCCTTCGAGGTTTCCGTGTCAAAGCCATAGCCGCTTAAGGTGCTCCGTATGCTTTCTTCGTCCTCCCTGCAGTGGTACGCGCAGATAGCGCAGCGAAGATTATCACACCGTGCCATCGTTTTCTCCGCACCTGCCAGAGCTGCCTTTTCCGCCCCTTCAATGTCCATCTTGATATAATTAATTTCTTCCTGGCCAAACAAACCGTCAATGCTCACATGGCTGCCTGCATGATAACTGTCCAGAAAGCCGTAAATCAGGCGCACCTTTTCCCCATCATCACGAAAGGTCTGCTCCAGAGCCTCCATCCATGCTTCGTCCGCTTCTATCAGGTAAAGCTTAGAG